>JAUWNZ010000156.1 GCA_030612385.1 Pseudomonadota bacterium
GAACTTCTCAGTGATGGCATCGTGGATTTGATGAAGAAAGGGGTTATAGATAATTCAAAAAAGCGTATCAACAGGTGGAAAACAATTGCGGCATTCTGTATGGGTAAAAAAGAGACTTATGAATATCTGCATGACAATCCCATGATCATATTTAAAACGATCGACTACACGAACAATCAACGTGTTATAGCTAAACATGACAACATGACAGCAATAAATAGCGCTCTGCAGTTGGATCTTACCGGACAGTCGAGCGCAGAATCAATAGGAAAAACCTTCTATAGCGGGATAGGGGGACAGGCTGATTTCATGAGGGGCGCGGTCCTGGCCCGGCATGGGAAGACGGTGCTTGCCGTCCAATCGACCGCGTCAGACGGGAAGATTTCAAGGATAGTGCCTTTCCTTAAAGAAGGAGCTGGAACAACCTTAAATAGAGGCGATATTCATTATGTCGTAACAGAATACGGGATAGCATACCTGCCTGGGAAGAATATAAGAGAAAGGGCGATGGATTTGATTGCTATTGCCCATCCGAAATTCAGACCCTGGCTTATTGAAGAGGCGAAAAAAGCGTATCTCATTTACAGGGATCAGGCGTTCATACCCGGGAAAAGAGGAGAATATCCCGAGAGTATGGAAAGCTACAGAAAAACCAAAGCAAATTTCAACATCTTTTTAAGACCCGTAAAGATAAGCGATGAACCATTATTGAAAGATTTCTTCTATTCACTATCGGACAATAGTCTCTATCGTAGATTTATTTCAGAGCGAAAAGACATGCCCCATGAGCGTTTGCAGGATTTCGTGATAATTGACCACACCAGTGAGACGTTAATTCTTGCTGTGATAGAGGAGGCAGAAAAAGAGAAGGTTGCAGGACTTGGCGAGTATAGAATAAATGAGACGAAACATACGGCAGAAGTGGCATTTGCCGTAAGGGACGATTATCAGAACAAGGGGATAGCGACGGAATTACTCTCCTACCTTACCTATCTGGCCCAAAAACAGGGGCTTCTCGGTTTTACCGCGGAAGTGTTAGCCGAAAATAAACCAATGCTTCACGTCTTTGAGAAAATGGGTTTTGACATTCAAAAGAGGATAAGCGACGGGATGTATGAACTAAGGATGGCGTTCAAGGGGTAGAATGACATGAATAAAAATAACTGTCCCGACATGAAATACCTTTTTGAACCAGGGTCCATTGCAGTTATTGGCGCGTCTCACGATAAGGGCAAAATCGGTTACAGGATTGTAGAAAACATCCTATCGGGAGGATATAGAGGTCATGTATATCCTGTAAATCCTGTAGGAGGCAAAATTCTTGGCGCTCATGTATTTGAAAGCCTGGAGTTTATCGACGACACTGTCGATGTGGCCTGTATCGTTGTTCCTGCAAGACAGGTTTTTGATGCGATTAGAAGTTGCGGACAGAAGGGGGTAAAGTTTAGCATGATCATATCCTCCGGTTTTTCGGAGGTGGGAAATATAGAGGAGGAAAGAAAGATTGTATCCTGTGCACGCGCGCATGGAATGCGCGTCCTGGGCCCGAACATGTTTGGGATTTACTCCGCTGCAGCCTCGCTGAACGCCACGTTCGGTCCGAAAGATATAAATCCGGGAGAGGTTGCAATTATTACACAGAGTGGAGCGCTCGGGCTGTCAATGATCGGCAAAACCGCCGTTGAACATATAGGATTGTCATCCATAGTCTCGGTGGGGAACAAATCTGACCTCGATGAAGCAGATCTTCTGGAATATCTGGTGCGGCAGGATAGCGTAAAGGTCATATTGATTTACATAGAAGGAGTAAAAAAGGGGGAAAAGTTAGCAAAGACTTTAAAGAAGATAACGCGCAAAAAACCTGTCATTGTGATCAAATCCGGCCGTTCTAAGAAAGGAGCCGTTGCCGTAACATCACATACTGGATCACTGGCCGGAGCGGACAATGTCTTCGATGCTGTCATGAGGCAGTGTGGAGTTCTCAGGGCGGAAACAATTAATGAAGCCTTAAACTGGTGCAAGTTTATCTCAAACAGCCCACTTCCTCCCGGTAAAGAGACGGTAATAATAACCAATGGAGGTGGATTAGGGGTGCTTGCAACAGATGCCTGTGAAAAATATGGTATTAAACTTTATGATGATGCAGCTACCCTGAAGAAAGTATTCTCCTCAGTAACTCCTGAGTTCGGTTCTTTAAAGAATCCCATAGATCTTACCGGCCAGGCCAAATCTTTCCATTACAATACAGCGCTGGATTTTGCATTTCGTTGCGATGAGATTGCTATGGTCATTGCCCTCTACTGCGATACAGCGGTCTTTGGCGGAGAAAACCTGATCACAATGATCAATGAAAATTACTCTAAGTCTAAAGATGCGGGGAAACTTATAACATTTTCCGTCTTTGGCGGTGAAGATACGCAGAGCGGTCTACAAGAGCTTGATAAACTTGGCATACCTGTTTACGGTGATGTTTATGAGGCGGTATCGCCTCTGGGCGCCGTTTACTCGTACTATCATTACCTGAAAAACCGCACAGACAAGGTAGATGATATAGATATAGATGTGGATTCAATAGATAAAATCGTATGGAATGTAAAAAAGGAAGGTAGATTCTTTTTGCTTGCTCATGAAGCTCAAGACATAATGAGAATAGCAGACATTCAAATTCCGAAAAGCATTGTCGCCTCCACACTTGAGAAGGCTGTTAAAGGTTCCAGGGCCATCGGGTATCCTGTAGTTATGAAGGTCGTTTCAAAGGAGATTATACACAAAAGCGACGTGGGTGGCGTTGCATTGGACCTCTTGAATGAAAATGAGGTGATCGATGCATATGAAGCCATAATCTGTAATTGTAAGACAAAAGTTCCTGGCGCCGTTATTGAGGGGGTTGAGATAGCGGAGATGGTAACTCAGGGCACAGAAGCTATTGTTGGCGCCAAGATAGACCCATCGTTTGGCCCGATTGTTATGGCAGGTCTTGGAGGTATATATGTAGAAACATTGAAGGATGTTTCATTCAGGGCATATCCTCTGGATCGTAGAGAAATATTGTCCATGATAAAGGAACTCAGATCATACCCTCTTCTGCTGGGCGTCAGGGGAGAGAAACTGAGAGATATTAATTGTCTTGTTGATACGATCATCAAGCTGGGTGCAATAATCAAAAAATGCAAGGGCATAAGTGATATAGAGATTAATCCCCTCGTAATGTATGAACAGGGAATGGGAGCACAGGCAGTCGACGTGAGGGTATTACTCTTAAGCGATTAGAGAGGTGACATAAATGGATAGGTTAGTCGTAGCTTCAACACGCAAAAACTCAGGTAAGACCAGCCTAATCGTTGGACTGGCTAAAGCGCTGGGTGGGAATCTCGGATACCTGAAACCCTTTGGTGACAGGCTGTATTATCGAAGAAAAAGGCTTTGGGATTATGATTCCGCCCTGATGACAGACATCTTTGGCCTGGAAGAAGATCCAGAGGATATGAGCATAGGTTTTGAGCATTCTAAGATTAGATATATGTATGATGAGGAGGCGATAAAGGAAAAGCTTTCCGGAATGATTTCTGATGTGGAAGGCAGAAAAGATATGCTCTTTGTTGAAGGCGCAAAAGACCTGACTTATGGCGCTTTCGTAAATCTCGATGCCATCTCCCTGGCAAGATATATAGAGGGAAAGCTGCTTATTGTAGTTAGTGGCAGTAATGAAATCATTATGGACGATCTGTCATTTGTGAAAAAGTATGTTGACATGGCATGTGTAGACTTCAAGGGTGTAATTATAAACAAGGTGCAGGATATTGAGGATTTCAAAGATACATACCTTGATAGCATACAGAAGATGGGTATCGATGTAATCGGTATTATTCCTAATAGACCTGAGCTGACGTACCTCTCGGTAAACTATCTTGTCGATCGCCTATTTGCCAAGGTCATTGCAGGCGAAGGCGGGTTAAATTATGTTGTGAAAAACATCTTCATTGGAGTAACTGCTGATGCTGCGCTCCGGGATCATATCTTTAA
>JAUWNZ010000088.1 GCA_030612385.1 Pseudomonadota bacterium
GACGAAATATTTAAGAGGAAGGGAAAATGTTCCAACGGAATACCGCGTCAGGATGATGCGATTAATAGAGTATCTCCTGGGTCAGGGTTCTGTTGTTCCAATCGAATCAACACATGGCGGTGGATCTCCACAAGCCCAGAGGATTGTTATTCAACAATCGCTTATGGAAAATATAAAAAATTTCAAGAGGTTTGCCAAAATCTTAGCAGGTATAGAAGGACAAGAAACAAAGTAGTCAAATTTGATGAACTCGTAAAAAGTTGGATTTCGTTAATGTGTCATTTCGACCAACTTTAAACAGGTTGCAGAATAAAGATTTCTCGTTTCACTCGAAATGACAGGCCAGAGGGACTTTTTACGAGACCATCAAATTTGCTGCTTCACTTCATCATCACTTCTGAAAAAATAGGGGACATCCTACTTCCCATCAACAAACTTATGAAAAGAAACTTATAATTTTAAGGATGTCCCCACGTCCCACAATTGTGAAGCCACTTTAAATATTCTTTGCAACAATCTCGGCAGCCTTGATCAGGGGATATGCTGTTGGTGGCGCAGTAAGCAACGGGTGAGTCCCAATCTGAGCCGTCAGAATAGAATTTATGGTCATTCTATTCTGTACGATAAGACCAACAATGTTTGTTAGTTCACCAACGCTTGAACCGCCTACAACTTCCCCGCCAAGCACCACGCCACATTCACGGGTAGCAATCAGTTTTACTGTCTGTTTGTGTGTGCCCGGAAGTGTTCCAGGATGCTTGTCAATGCCTTCAAAGGTGGCTGCAACAATATCAAATCCTTCTTGTTTTGCCTGGCTTTCGGTTAATCCTGCCGCCCCAAAAGCGGTTTCTCCGAGAGCGGTAGAGAAAACGGCCACAGTGCCGCCAAAAGTCTTCAAGGTAGATAGCTTATACAGATTCATGCCGGCAATTCTTGCCTCTGCGCAACCGGTGGAAGCAAGCATAACACCGCTCAGCTTTCTGGTAAAAAAGTCCCTTTTCTCGGCACAGTCACCTATTGCAAAGATATCAGGATTTTCCGTCCTCATATACTCATCCACCCTGATGAATCCCTTTTCGTTGATCTTTACCCCAGATTCTTCCGCAAGAGTTACATTTGGACGATAACCCATAGACAAGATTACTGCATCAGCTTCTACTTCTTCCCCGTTGCTTAGAAGAACACCGTTAACTTTTTTTTCTCCTAATATTTCCTTGACCCCTGCACCGGTTTTTATCTTTACACCCCTGGATTTAAGAAGCTCTTCAGCCTGAACCGTTATCTCTTCATCAAAAACGAGACTCAGGATATGTGGCAGTATCTCAACGAGAGTCACATCTTTACCCTTCTTGTTCAACTCATCCGACATCTCAACACCAATAAAACCACCTCCAACAGTAACAATCTTTTTGCAGTCACCAAACCTTGCCAGCATCTCATCGATGTATTCCTTATCTTTGGGCACGGTAACAACATTCTCTAAATCTGCGCCTCCGAGCCATTTAGGAACCACAGGGGTTGATCCAGTGGCATACACAAGTTTTTCAAAGCCAATCTCAGTGCCATCATTCGTCCTGCAGACCTTGTTCTTTTCATCTACAGAAACCACCTCATCAATTTTAACCTTCACACCTGCCTGGGTTAAAACAGCATCAGCTACGACATCCTGTTCACTACCTTCAAGAGAGCCGAATATATATGGAATGCCGCAGGGGACAACCACCTGTTTTTCCTTACGGATAAGGAGAAAATCTTTATCCGGATAACTCGACTTTCCAGTCACTGCCGCAACTATACCTGTAGCGCTTCCGCCGATTACCAATACATCTGTCTTTTCCATCTCTTCATCTCCTTTTTTGTGTCGATTATCACATCTTTGTGTTTTTTGAATTATAACATGAACGCAATCAAAAACATAGATCGATTTGCAGGTTGAGTAGAGAAACGATCATCATGGAGGTTCAACGGTTGGAAGCTCTTAACCATGAACAGTTTTAAGCGGATGCATCATGTTCCAGACGTCTCTGGCGCCAGGCTACTGCCATTTGTAGGCGATGTGGTTACTCCAGAAGCGGTGGTACTTACTGATGGGTGGGCGGGTACAATGAGATATGCGCCCCAGTATTCGTTGTTAGACCGCAGAAACTGAAGTCCTGATTTTCTCAATACATTACAAAGCACGGGCGCTTGTTCTCTATCCGAAACAAGCACATATGATGGTAATGATGCCGAACTCTTCATCTTCCGGATTGTTCCGTCTATGCTTCCGTCCGCCCACGACTCCTTGCCGTCAGGAGAGACTCTTTGAAGGCGTCCGTCCATGTAAAACTGAAGGCCGTAGAGTTTCGATTTGTTAAAGGCGATGACCTCCTCCACGTTGCCCCCACTGATCCTCTGACAGGTATCATATAGTGGTTTCATATTGTTTTTATTGGGTAAAAAGGACATGGCCCCCTTTAGCCCAACGAGCGCGAATACTGTAAGCACAGCCACTGTTGTAACCCGGCGCAAAATATAAGTTCCTCCACTGTTTCTGCAAATTCCCCGCGCAGTGGCCAGCGCAATGGGGGCATAAAGAGGCAGGACATAAAGTTCCAGCCGACTCTTCACCAGGAAAAATATAATCAGGGGTAAAAGCAGCCAAAGCAATAAGAAGAAACCATAACTGTCCCTTCGCAGGTAAGACCGGAAAATCACAGGATTGAAGAGGCGCTTCTTCCGGATTATCTTTAATCCAAAATACAACCAGGGTCCAGCTCCCAGGGTTAGAACCGGCAGATAAATGGTGAACGGTTTGTACCACTGGTGATTATGGGCAGAGTTTGACGCAATTCTGCCCACCACCTCGTGACCCAGAAAATATGACAGGAGTCCCGGATTCCTGTAACAGACAATTAGATACCAGGAAAATCCAATAAGGATAAAAAGAAATATCCCCAGGGGGTTTGCAAGTTTGAAATTCCTTTGCTCCTTGTGGTAAATGTGCCACACAAGGATAGGAAGAAATAATATGAGCGCGGGGGGGCCTTTTGTAAGAAAACCAAGTCCGAAAAATACCCACATCGCCACAAGCCATGTTTTTCGCTCCAGTGAAGACCGACCATGGGATGCCTTGAGGTAACACAGGACAGCGCTTATCCCCCAGAGAGTCAAAAGCGTGTCTGTAGAAACCGCATAAGCTCCGAATACCGGAAAGGGTGACGACGCATAAATAAGACCCGCCATGATCCCTGTGGGTTTTCCCCAAAGTGTTGCCCCGATCCAGGCAATGGCCAGGACCGTCAGGAAAAAGGCAATGGCATTGTAAAGACGCACTCCCCATTCATTGGGGCCTAAAAGCCTCATGCCACCGGCAATGGCCCAATAGGTCAGAGGAGGTTTTGTGAAGTGAGGCCGGTAATTTAATGTTGGTTCCAGATAGTTGTCACTTTCTAACATCTCACGGGAACACTCTGCATAGCGTCCCTCCGTTGTTTCATAGAGCCCCCGGGAACCCTGAAATGAAAAGGCCGCCAGCAGTGCCAGAAAGACCATCGTTAGCCGGAACACCTTTGATATGTTCTCATTATCCTGCATGGGAAATTCGCTTCTCACGCCGGATCAGGTAGAGGTTCCGGCTATAGATTAATATCCCTGAGGACTGTCCGAGGATGAAGACAGGGTCTCTTCGGTATATCGCATAGCTTAAAAGCAGGATAGAGCCGGCAATACTGAAATACCAGAAAAGAACGGGAACGACACTCTTCCCAGCCCTTTCGCTGGTTATCCACTGAACCAGAAACCTTGCAGAAAACAGCGCCTGGGCAAAAAGACCCAGACATAACCAGAAGGTATTCATAACTATAGTGCTCCTTAGTTGAATCGTAGAGATTCAATAAATCGTAAGCATTCATGGTTTGAAACTTGAAATTGGAAATTAGAAATTTGGGAAAGATGAAACGAGTTTATAAGTTGACAGACTTCGGCAAGCCTTCGGCGTGAGCTCAGTCGAACGCTCAGTCGAGCCATACGAAAGCATGAAGGCCAAATTTCCAATTTCCAATTTCTAATTTCTAATATTTAGTGATGAGGTTTTCACCTTTGGATATACCATTCGAGTCTGCATCCATCGCACCGCCAGTGTGTCCATCAATCCCACCCACAGACGGTTATGAATGCCATATTTTGTCTGCCCATACGCTCGAGGGCGATGGCGCACCGGCATCTCAACTATCCTGGAACAACACCCGCCGGTTCGGATCAGTGTGGGCAGGAAACGGTGCATCCCCCTGAAGACAGGGATACCTTCCACGCACCGGTGGCGAAAGACCCGCATGGAACAACCTACATCGCGTATCTGTTCATGGGTAACCCGGTTTCGAAAGGCATTCGCGATTCGTGATGAGATTTTTCGGACGGCAGTGTCACTGCGGTACTTTCTCCATCCATTCACCATGTCGGCATTATTCTCAAGCAGATGCCTCACCAAAACAGGAATATCACTCGGGTCATTTTGACCATCTCCATCCAGGGTAACAAGCATCTCTCCACGGGCGTGATTAAAACCTGTGTAGAGGGCGGCAGATTGACCGTAGTTACGGGAGAGCACTATAAATTGATGTCGGGCATCCTTTTTGTGTATTTGCTGCAATTCGGACAGCGTGTTATCCGTCGAGCCATCATCTATCCAGAGACATTCCCATGACCATGATGTGGAGCGCATTACCATTGTGAGCTCTTCCGCCAGTCCGGCGATATTTAGCTCTTCATCATTAACGGGGATGATAATGCTCATGTCCAGATTCCATGGGGCGTCTTTATCTATAACCACACTCACAAACCTGAGTCCTTCGCTCTAAGTTCAACAAGATCACTGCGATAAACATGATCTACCTTGAAACTGCCTCATCAACTCCACTTCCAGGTTCTAAACCGCCTGGCAGGAGACCCGTCCCTCCCGGCCGGTAATTTGCCTAAAAAGTTCGACACCCCTCTTTATATGGCTATGTATGGCATTGATAGACATCGTATCAATGTGTGCCTGCCAGTCATGATGATCCCACTCATGTAACCCGACTTCATGACCGGCATCGGAGACGGAACGTATTATACCAGCCAGCCTTTCTCCAATAACAGGTCCGGGCCGGAATGTCCCCTTCAAGAGGATATCCCATCCATAGAGGCCGGCTGCCCTCGTCCTCAGCATTTTATAGAGAAAGGCGGGACGAAAAAGACGCCACAGGTGCCTGCCCATATTATCCGGCCCCACGGAAAAAAAGAAGGAGGCCATAATGGAGTGGCCGGCAAGGAGTTTGCTGAGATTCGGTACTCCATATCTCGTTCCCCTGAAGGTGTCAACATCAATCCTAAGACCTATTCTCATCCTGTATACCAAACTCTCCGGATCTGATAGCCTCCCGGAGGAAGAAATCGAGGGTCCTCTCAACAGACTCTTTAAGGCTAACGGCAGGAACCCAGTTCAGAAGCCTTTTGGCATTCTTGATGCTTGGCTTCCTGTGTTGAATATCCTGGTCCCCGCCATCCATGAGTTGAATGGGGCTTCCCTCCACGAGATTCAGTATCAGTTGTGTGATGGCACGCGAGCTCCCAATACGCGCAGACGTGAGGCTGTCGAGCCTCGGTCCAATCCAGTTGAAAGGTCTGACCAGAGTAAACTTTAGCCCTTCCTTCTGCCCATAAGCCCAGATAACGTATCAGCTCAATAAATAGGGGATTACATTTTTAAAGTGTTGGTCTCGATCCACGGTAAGCGTTTACTGAATATTGAAATTAGAAATTAGAAATTGGAAACTC
>JAUWNZ010000107.1 GCA_030612385.1 Pseudomonadota bacterium
AATGAATCGTGGGGCCAGATAGGCCAATTCATGATACCCGGGATAATGAATCTGATTCTTCCAGGAACCGCCGGTATTATGATCAAAACAGGTCGGCAAAAATACATGTTTGGTCAATCTGAATGAAATCTTATTTGCCCATATATCGTTTTCGGTATCTGAAAAGGCGAGAGTCGGTATTTCGTAACATCTTCCAACCGGTGCATTGAATATGCCGGACATTGAAACCATTAAATCAATGGAATATTTCTTTATAATTTTTGATATCTTAAATTGTTGTTCAAGTAATTCTTTCAATAAGCCGAATAGGTCGTACCCCTTTTTTGTCAAGAAAATGTGCTCAATCCCATAAGATTTTAGCAATTCTGTCGTAAATTCTTTATACCTCGCACCCGTAATTACATTATGCCCCCTGTCAGATAATGTTTTGATGGTATTTTTAAACAAATGAACGTGCGCTGGGTGACTAATATTTATAAATATATTCATTTTAATGCGTATTCCTGCGAAAACTGCCACCTAATCCTGAAATAAGTTTACCACTTTTTCCTTCATCCACAGATTAAGGGAACTTACATTAAAATATAAATTTGTCAATCAGGGATCGATTTGTCGAGGGTCAGGTCTTCCTATCCGACACGCACATCTCTCCGCCAACTCCTGAAAGAGAGTGGGGCTTAACCGCCCCCTTTTTCTTTTTATTGTCATCTCGAACGAATGGGGCATTCAGCATGTAGGGTGGATTAAGCGGAGCGAATCCACCGAAAATTCTTCGTAGCCGCACCGGCACAACAAAGAACGAGCGATAAAAGGTTTTGCCGGGTTTTCTCGTTCCCACACGGGAACGCGGTTAATTCCCGACCCCTGAACCCAACTACACCAAAATCCTTGCAAAAAGTACAATATATGTGTAGAAAATCCTTGTAAAAAGTACCGTGTTTGTGTACTTTGCTACTATGAAGCGTACAATTATCAAAGAATTGACGGTCTGGAAAAACAGTAAGGATCGTAAACCTCTGATCTTGCGTGGCGCGCGTCAGGTGGGGAAAACCTATATCCTCCAGGAATTCGGTAAAACAGAGTTTCCCCGCTGCCATTATGTGAATTTTGAAGGTGATGAACAACTGAGCGCGCTGTTTAAAAATGCAATTTCGCCCGCCCGGATTATCAATGAACTGCAATTTTATCTTGATACCTCCATCGACACAGCGCGTGATCTGATTATTTTTGATGAAATACAGCGCTGTCCCCGGGCGCTGACAGCGCTCAAATACTTTCGCGAACAGATGCCGGAAATGGCGTTGTGCAGCGCCGGTTCCCTGTTAGGAGTCAATCTTGCCGCCGACTCTTTTCCTGTGGGAAAAGTTACTTTTCTGGATTTATACCCCTTGAGTTTCGATGAGTTTTTAGAGGGGATTGGAAAACTGCGTTTAGCCGAATTATTGCGGACACATGTTTTTCAGGAAGCACTTCCGCAAATAGCGCATGAACAGTTATGGAATTTATGGAAAAATTACCTTATCACGGGCGGTCTGCCGGAAGCGGTCAATGTTTACCGCGAGCGTTTTGAAAACCAGTATGAAGCAATCCTGGCGGTTCGACGCATCCACCGGGATCTTCTGGATACCTATATGGCGGATATCGCTAAACATTCCGGCAAAACCAATGCCCGGCATATCGAACGACTGTGGCGCAATGTGCCTGCCCAGTTGGCACGTACTCAGGACGGGAGCGCCCCGAAGTTTCGTTTTAAAGATGCTGTGCCCGGATTGCGAGGTTATGAACGTTTGGCTTCTCCGCTGGACTGGCTGGAAAACGCGCGGCTTGTTCTGAGGACTTCCATTGTGAGCCGGGCTGAAACTCCGCTTGTCGGATTTGTCAGGGACAACCGGTTCAAACAGTATTTTTTTGATGTGGGGCTTCTGTCCACAGCCACCAATATCGATCCGGCCATTATTTTAAAATACGATTACGGGAGCTACAAGGGCTATGTGGCTGAAAACTTCGTGGCGCAGGAACTGCGGGCAGCCGGGATCCTGGATCTGTTTTGTTGGGAAGGACGAACCTCTGAGGTGGAGTTTTTGCTGGAAACTCCATCGGGCATTATTCCTTTGGAAGTCAAATCAGGAAGGGTAACCCGGTCTAAAAGTCTCGATGTGTTTGAAAAGCGCTACCATCCCCTGCAGAGCATTGTTCTGAGCGCCAGGAATGTAAAAACGCAAGGATCTCGGTCATATGTGCCTGTTTATGCGGCCAGCCGGCTGGGGAGATTGTTGTTGGAAAAGGGGGCTTAATCGCCCCCTTTATTTTAAGTGGTGGCATAGACTCGACCCTGACAAAAGACAACCTGACTTATAACGTTATCCGTTATATTTTTAATTCAGCATTCGCATTAACGATCAATGGCGAATTTGTTTCAAATGGTAAAACGGATGGGTCCGCTACCCTCAGCTCTTAACACACTTTTCAAACTCATCCCTGAACTTTGTAATCATGGCCTCTATGGGCATCGCAAAGGCATCGCCCGTGGGACAGAGTGTCAGTCCCTTAACTGTGGCGCATATATCGAGAACAAGGTCGATATCACCGGCAGTTCCCCTGCCCTCCATAAGTTTGCTGAGTAAGAGCTTGATGTTTTTTGAACCTTCCCTGCAGGGGACACACTGCCCGCAGGATTCATGAGCATAAAATCCTATTGTCCGCAGAGCAAGTTCCGGCATAGACACTGTGTCATTTATAACCATTATCCCACCGGAACCCAGCATGGTGCCGGCTTCAGCACATGAATCAAAATCCATCTTCAGATCGCCGATTTCATCCGCCTTTAAAACCGGCACAGACAGACCTCCGACAATAACTGCCTTTAGATTCCCCTTTACCCCGCCGGCGGCTTCAAGGATAATCTTAAGAGGCGTTCCCATCGGATACTCGTAAACACCCGGCCTGTTAACGTGACCGCTTACCCCGTAGAGCTTGGGACCGAAGTTCCCGGAAGCGCCTATCTTCTTAAATTCATCGGCGCCTTTCTCCACGATAAATGGAACACAGGAAAGCGTCTCTACGTTATTGACAATGGTGGGACAGCCATAAAGGCCGACATTGGCTGGGAAAGGCGGCTTCACTCTCGGGTTTCCTCTTTTACCCTCCAGGGACTCAATCAACGCCGTCTCCTCTCCACATACATATGAACCGGCGCCTTTGTGGACTACAATATCCACGTGTTCAAGCAGACCATCGGCCTTTGCCCGGCCAACAGCACCTTTTAAGATATCAGCTATCCAGCCGAACTCCCCTCTGATATAAATAAAGGCCTTTTTGGCTCCGATCGCATAAGCTGAAATGGCTATTCCCTCAATCAGGAGATGTGGGTCATACTCCATAATCTGCCTGTCTTTAAATGTCCCCGGCTCTCCTTCATCCGCATTGCATATTAAATATACCGGACGAGGATCGTCTTTGGGAAGGAAACCCCATTTCACGCCCGCTGGAAAGCCTGCCCCGCCACGCCCTTTAAGCGCCGCTTCTTTGACAAGACCCGCAATCTCAGCAGGACTCATGCCAATGGCCTTTTTGAGGGCATTATAGCCTCCGCCTGCCTTATAGACATTGATATCCACAGCATTATCTTTGCCGCGATTTTTCAGGAGAATGTTGCATTCCGTGGCAAAATTTGAGGTCTTGTCGGGTTCAGGCATCTTTCCGGCCTTCAGCGACTCGATCAGTTCATCCACCTTCCCAATTGTCAGGTTCTCATAGTAGTTATCATTGACCTGGATCACCGGACATGTGCCACAGGAACCAAGGTCCTCGACGGCGGACAACGTAAACAGCCCGTCACCGGTGGTCTCACCGGCTTCGATACCCAGTTTTTTCTCAAGATGCTCAAGAATATCATAAGCCCCGCACAAAAAACCCGGTATATTGGTATCAACCTGCAGGTGATATTTGCCAACCGGTTTTGTATTATACATCGTATAATACGTTGCCACGCCGTAAGCCCTGCCGGCGGATATACCCGCAATACCGGCCACCTCTTCAATGTCATCATCGGACAAAAAATTGCTGTTGTCACGCTGCGCTATTTCGAGAGCAGGCATAAGGATCGATTCCTTATTGGGGTAGTGACTGATCAACTCAGATACTTTTTCCTGTGTTTCTCTATTCATCCTTGTCCCTCCTAAGTTTATGGTCTGTCATGAAATTAACCGGTCCTGAAAATATATTCTCAAAATCACAGAGGTAGTAAAATAAAACACTCTTTCCTTACGCTACAACTCAAATCCACTCTCCGCTTCACTCAAGCGAAAGGGCACGAAAACAGCCCATCGTGCCCGCTCCTTAATGAACCGGGCGCAGATATACATTTACCTTAAACCTGAAAATTCCTATCACAGACTTCAGGATATGTCAATAAATTTAAAGGTAACTGTGTAGCCCGGCAAGGACATAATTTACTCCAAGGTATGTAAACATGACCGCAAGAAAGCCGGCAATGGAAATCAAGGTCATCCTCGTTCCCCTCCATCCCCTGACAAGACGCGCATGAAGAAAGGTGGCGTAAATCAGCCATGTAATGAGCGACCAGGTTTCCTTCGGATCCCATCCCCAGTATCTCCCCCAGGCATGATCAGCCCAGGCAGCCCCGGTAATGATCCCCAATGTTAATAATACAAAACCGATCGATATCATCCTGTATATGACCTCATCCAGAAACCTCGGCTCAGGCAGTATGTCAATAATGTTTCCCTTCAGCTTTAGCTTCAATAGATAGAGTATGCTGGTTCCAAACGAGATGGCAAAACAGGCATAGGCGAAAAATGAACTGATAACATGGCTGATCAGCCAGTTACTTTGAAGTGCGGGAATTAAAGGTTGGATCCGGCAATCTATATTCCCGGACAAAGAGACGTAAGCCAACAATATGAAGGCAAAGAAAGAGGAGAGGGCACCGATGAGACCGCTTTTGTATCGTCTCGCCATAATCAGATAGACGAATATGGTGGACCAGGAAAAGAATACAAAGGATTCATAAAGATTCGAGAGGGGGGCGTGTCCGATCCCCAGATGGTAAGAGTGTATCCAGCGGACAATAATCGCCGCTGTATGGATTGTTAAGCCGGAAACGGCTAAAACTGTGGCAATGACAATTTTCCTCTTAAAGACAAAGGAAATCAAATACATGAAAGCA
>JAUWNZ010000288.1 GCA_030612385.1 Pseudomonadota bacterium
AAAATTGGAACAAATCGACTGAGGTGAGCGCAAACCATGCAACAGGTTTTACCCGACAAAAACGGGCACTTCGGGGTCTTCGGCGGGCGCTACGCCGCTGAGACGCTGATGCCTGCCCTTATTGAACTCGAAAATGCCTACAATGAGGCGCGATGCGATAAGACATTCAAGGATGAGCTGTCATTCTACTTACATGAATATTCAGGTAGAGAGACTCCCTTGTATTATGCCGGACGTCTCACCGAGAAGTTGGGGGGCGCCGGGATCTATCTGAAACGTGAAGACCTTAATCATACCGGCGCCCATAAGATCAACAATACCATTGGACAGGCGCTTCTTGCCGGAAGGATGGGGAAAAGAAGGATTATAGCGGAGACGGGCGCCGGTCAACATGGAGTGGCTACGGCCACCGTGGCGGCGCTGTTCGGAATGGAATGCGTGGTATTCATGGGAGAGGAGGATATAAGAAGACAGTCTCAGAATGTCTTTCGCATGAAGATACTTGGCGCGGATGTGGAGCCGGTCTCCTCCGGCACCGGAACACTCAAGGATGCCATGAATGAGGCGATGCGTCACTGGGTTTCCAGGGTAAGAGACACCTATTACGTTATCGGCTCCACGGCGGGTCCTCACCCCTATCCGGTGATGGTGCGTGACTTTCAGTGTGTCATCGGAGAAGAGACGAAAAGGCAGATTACGGAAAAAGAAGGAAGATATCCCGATATCCTCATCGCCTGTGTGGGGGGGGGGAGTAATGCCATGGGTCTCTTCTATCCCTTCAAGGATGATCCCGATGTTGAGATGATCGGGGTGGAGGCTGCAGGAAAAGGGATAAAGACGGGAATGCATGCGGCGAGCATATCGGCCGGCAGCATCGGGGTTCTTCATGGCAACAAGACCTATCTGCTTCAGGATGTTGGCGGACAGGTTGATGACGCTTTTTCCATCGCTCCGGGTCTTGACTATCCCGGCGTGGGTCCGGAACATTGCTATTTTCACGAAACGGGAAGGGCCGGATATGTGACAATAACCGATGATGAGGCCCTGGAGGCCTTTACCGTTTTATCGAGATGTGAGGGAATAATCCCCGCTCTGGAAAGCGCTCATGCCATAGCATACACCATGAAACTTGCTCCAACGCTTACAAGAGACAAAATCATCGTGGTTAACCTCTCCGGCAGGGGAGATAAGGATCTGGGAATCATTGCCGAGAAAACGGGGGGAAGTTTCTAATGGGGCGTATCGAGCAGAGATTCAGCAGCTTGAGGAAGAACGGAGAAAAGGCCCTTATCATTTATCTGACAGCGGGATATCCAAGCATGAAAAAGACCTATGAGATGATCTTAGGGCTGGATGATGCCGGAGTGGACATATTGGAAATAGGGGTCCCCTTTTCAGATCCGACGGCGGACGGACCGGTTATTCAAGCCGCATCACAAAGTGCGCTGAAAGGCGGGGCAAATCTGGCGGATATCCTGGATATGATCGAAGAAGTAAGAAAGGTCTCTGAGATTCCCATCGTCCTGTTCGGCTACTACAATCCTGTCTTCGTTTATGGGAATGAAAGGTTTGCCAAAAGGGCGAAAGATGCAGGGGTAGATGGAATTCTGGTGGTTGATCTCCCCCCTGAAGAATCGGGTGAGTTGAGGGAATATACCGATAATGCAGGAATTGATTTTATTTCATTGATAGCACCGACAAGCGATGATAATCGTATTAAAAAAATATCTGGAGATGCGTCGGGTTTTATATATTACGTTTCGATTACCGGTGTGACCGGGACGAAAAAGCCGGAAGTTGCCGATATCAAAAGGGATGTGAAAAGAATAAGAACGATGATCAGTCTTCCTGTAGGAGTCGGTTTTGGCATATCGACACCCGGACAGGCAGGGGAAATCGCTAAATACGCAGACGGAGTGGTTGTGGGGAGCGCCATTATCAGGTTGATTGAGGAAAACCGCGAAAGGAAAGATATGGTCGAAAGGGTTTCTTCCTTTGCGAGGGAGCTCAAGGG
>JAUWNZ010000091.1 GCA_030612385.1 Pseudomonadota bacterium
GAGACTATATCCGCTGCCTATGCCCGTATCAGTCGGGATCCCATGCCTGTAGATGAGTTGAGGAAAAAGGCAAGGCAGGAAGTTGAAAAGGCCAGGATGTCAAACCGAAATATTGTTTTCGGGATGGGACACAGCTCTATCGCTGAACATGCCGTCTTCAATATAGATGTTCTGGGCGTTTCGCGCCTTCTTGTTGAGGAAATCGAAAAATTTCGCCTCTGCTCCTACACTGAAAAATCGCAAAGATACATCCTCTTGGAAGACGATTTTGTTGTCCCTGAGGAGATAATGCCGGCAGGTCTTAAAGGACCATTCATCGAGACAGTCAAAGAGCAAAACAGGCTTTATCACGAACTCTACTCTTCTCTGAAACCCTATGTATATGAAAAAAACAGGGAGATGGCATCCGATCCCGCAAACCACAGAACGCTGGATGGCTGGGCAAAGGAAGATGCAAGATACATCATCTCACTATCAACGGAAACCCAGCTTGGGATGACCCTCAATGCCAGGAATTTAGAGTTGATGCTCCGCCGCTGCGCCGCCCACCCACTGGCCGAAGCCAAAGAATACAGCAGGAAACTTCACCAGGCAACGAGGGATGTTGCCCCTTCACTTGTTAAATACATGGAGGCAACCGAATTTGACCTCATGACCAGACACAGCCTGAGGAAAAAAACAGAGGAGTTGATCGAAAAACGGTGTGGAAAATCTGTCTGTGCGCCTGCCTGCGCCAAGCGAAGCGCGGCAGGCAGGCACACAGGCAGGACAGATATCGAAAATAACAATGTTGACCTCATATATGTAACACCAGATGCCGACGATAAGATCGTGGCCTCGCTTATTCACTCGTCTTCAAGTATCCCTCTGGAGAAGTGCATGACACTTGTTTCTTCTATGGAAGAAAAAGAGAAGGAAGAAATAATCAAGACCGCCTTCCTTTATATGAAGCCGCATGACAGCGCCCTGAGAGAGTTTGAGAATGTCGATCTTCTCTTTGAACTTACCGTCAGCGCATCCTGCTTCGCCCAGTTAAAAAGACATCGTATGGCCACCATAAACTGCCAGGACTACGATCCCTTACTTGGCGTAACCATACCTCCGGCGGTATCGGCGATAGGAATGGAAGGACGTTTCAGGGATACTATATCCCGAACAGAGGAGACTTATGATCGGCTAAAAAAAACGGCGCCGGATGCGGCGGCTTATATCTTGACCAACGCCCACAGAAAGAGAGTCGCAATGAAGGTAAATGCCAGGGAATTATACCATATCGCCCGCCTGCGTCTTGATAGACACGCTCAGTGGGATATAAGGGAAACCGCCGGAAGGATGTTGATGTTGAGCAAAGAGGCAATGCCCCTGACCCTCAAAAGACGAGTTTCGAGTTTCGAGTTTCGAGTCTAAAGTTGTTTTTTCGAACCCGAAACCAGAAACCAGAAACTCGAAACCTGAATTTTATGGTTGCAATCTGCAATAAATTTGTTTATTCAATATAATTATATGATAGTTGTCGCTATCTTAGATAATTAAGATAAAATAGAAGGGTGGAGGATTTATGACACTTACCAAGGCCAGGATCGTTGAAAAACTATATACTGAGTCCGACTTTTCAAAGGAAAGATGTGTAGAACTCGTTGAGAGCGTATTCGGATTGATGAAAGATGAGCTGAAGAAGGGGAATGATATTTGCGTATCCGGCTTCGGAAAATGGTCTGTGAACAGGAAAGCGCCGCGGAGGGGAAGAAATCCCCAGACAGGTAAAGCAATTCTACTTGATGCACGGATAGTTGTCACTTTCAAGTGTTCCGGAAGACTGAGAGAGGCAATGAACGAAGATTAGGGCTATAGAGCCTTCCCGAATCTTTGTCTCTCCATAGACGCCTTTATAAATTTACTGAAAAGTGGATGAGGCTGCAGTGGTCTCGATTTAAACTCCGGATGAAACTGGCAGCCCAGAAACCATGGATGTTCTCTGACTTCCACTATTTCTGCCAGATTTCCGTCCGGTGACAGCCCGCTTATAAACAGCCCGTTCTGAGTGAGTATCTCCTTAAAATCATTGTTCAGTTCAAAACGGTGTCTGTGTCTTTCGCTTATTTCCCTTTCGCCATAAGCATCAAAGGCAAGGGATTCTTTTTCGATAAGACAGGGATAGGCGCCCAGTCTCATGGTAGCCCCTTTTTCCGTGACATTTTTTTGTTCAGGGAGAAGATCGATCACTGGATATCCGGTACTCTCATTGAATTCAAAACTGTTGGCATTTTCAAGATGGCACACATTTCTGGCGTACTCCACCACCGCCATCTGCATGCCGAGACAGATGCCAAAAAATGGAATGGAGTTGATACGCGCGTACTGTACAGCGTGGATCATTCCCTCGATACCTCTGTCCCCGAATCCACCCGGCACCAGTATGCCGTCAATATCGTCAAACCTGCTGCCTACCCCTTCCTTTTCTATCTTCTCAGAATCAACATAGCGAAGGCTCACCCTGCAGTCATTAAGGATACCTCCGTGAGTAAGGGCCTCATTTAAGCTTTTGTATGAATCAGTTAAATCAACATATTTCCCGACAATGGCTATAGTGACCTCATGCGCGGGATTCTTTATCCTGCCTACAACATCCTCCCATTCCTTTAGATGGGGACTGCCGGTCCAGATATTTAAAAGTTCAACAATCTTTTCATCCAGACCCTCCCTGTGAAAAAAAAGTGGCACCTCATAGATACAACCCACATCTTTGGCGGTAAAGACCGCTGCCACCTCGACATTGCAGAAGAGAGATATCTTGGCCTTTATCTCCTCGGAAAGAAGGGTTTCTGCGCGGCAGAGTAAGATATCGGGCTGGATACCGATTTCGCGCAGCTCCTTGACACTGTGCTGAGTCGGCTTTGTCTTGACCTCTCCCGCCGTCTTGATATAGGGAACCCATGTCAGGTGAATAAATATCGCATTCTGTTTCCCTGCCTCGTTGCGAAACTGCCTGACAGCCTCTAAAAAGGGAAGGCTCTCGATGTCGCCCACCGTCCCGCCGATCTCTATAATGGCCACGTCAAAATCTCTTGCCGCCATTTTTATATAGTCTTTTATTTCGTTTGTGATGTGCGGTATGACCTGGACAGTCTTCCCGAGATATTCTCCCTTCCTCTCCTTCGAAATAACTGAAAAGTAAACCTGTCCCGCTGTCAGATTATTATTCTTCCCCATGCGGGTGCTTGTAAATCGCTCGTAGTGCCCAAGATCAAGATCGGTTTCCGCCCCGTCATCCGTGACAAAGACCTCACCATGCTGAAAGGGGCTCATGGTTCCCGGATCGACATTGATGTAAGGATCCAGTTTCTGGTTGGTGACTTTCAGCCCCCGACACTCGAGAAGAGCTGCAATGGATGCCGCCGCAAGCCCCTTGCCGAGAGAGGAAAGAACCCCGCCGGTCACAAAAATAAACTTGGTTCTCATTTCATCTTTCCTTTAGCCGCCGATCTACGCCGATCATCACCGGCATTTTTCCTTTTCGGCACAATGCGGGGGCGATCCTTGCATTCGCCCTGATCGCGGTGATCACAAGGATCGTCCCTACGAAAAAACAATATAATCACAGCCTGAGAAGTTACACACGGACAAACAAGTTTGTCCATGCCACCTGTCCACTATTACATTTTACATTTCTCATTTTACATTTCTCATTTTACATTTTGATAGTTTCCGTCCCCTTATCTCTCCCGCGATCACCTCGGGAGCTTCACCAAATAGAACACCCATAGGAATTTCTTCAAGGTAGCTATCATCCCATGTGAGATTGTATTCGTCGACGAGGTTTCTGATATCGTAATAACGGTCTCCTAAAACCTCTTTCCTTTCATCATACCCGAGTGACTCAGAAAAATCCACGTGAAGAAGGAGTAGATTTCTCACGCCGTCTCTCTCCTTCAAAAGGGGCAGTATGACAATGGGAGTCCTGTCCGACTTTCCGAGACCAGCATAGATTTCACCGGTCCTGACAATGGTCTTTTTCGTCCCCATAAGGGTCCCGGATGCCTCTGCCCTCGATTTCATCTGCAGGGAGACACCCCCTTTTTTACTTATAGTTATGGTCGATGTATCCTGAGGTTTCCCCTCCGCATTCAGATTCGTAATATCATACAGTGTATATCCCCTTACCCGGGATGTGGCTCTCTGGAGCCTTTTGATTACTGGAATCTCTTTGCCAAAGAGGTTCCTCGTCGTAAATCCAAGTTCGTCCAGGATGTCAAAAATCACGCCCTTCAGCGGTTCTTCTTTTCTGCTCGTTCCCACAGTAACCGTCTTTGCCTGGTGTCTTATCGCGTCGATCGGTCTCGAGAGCTCATCTATTGCGCGCCCTAAGAATATCTCCGGAAGGTCTAATGGTGAAAAATCTCCATCTCCATAATCAAAGTCGGTCCAGAAGTCCTCCAGCGGTAATTTCCCGGCGGCATATTTCAAGAAAAGGGTAATATCGGAGACTGTCTGCACATTCATTGGAGAAAGAACACCGCTGTTTCTGCGCCGGTTAAATTCTTTCGAGAAATCCCTCACAGTCCTGTGGAATTTTCGGTCGGCGATCCTTTCATAGATGGAATAATCATTCTTATCCTGTTCCGTTATCACCTGACTCAGCCGGTTTCTGAACCCTCTGACAAAGGCGGCCTCTTCATCGATGCTGACGGCGGCATAGTAACCCCAGATATGTCCGGCCATAGTGTTGAGGATGACAGGCAGCGGCATCGCTGCTCCCGGAACCGCAATAACCGAATCGGCGATTCCATTGAACCCCTTTTCGCCTTCATCGGCAAAGACGACAACCGCCGCCCTGTGCGCCTTAAATATCGCCACATCTTTGATAATATCTTCCGTAACGATCCTTGGATTTCCCGCCGCGCAGACAATAATAAGGGGCTCGGCGGATAGATCTATGTGCTTTTTGTTTTCCACAATATCCGAAGATATTGTCTTATAACAAAGCTCACTCAACTTGATTCTGACCTCATCTGCGGCGGTCTTATTCGGCCCGCTCCCCACTACGGCCCAGTACTTCTTCCGTTTGGCGAGACTCCGCGCAGACTCGCCAATCTCTTCCTTTTTACCCGTCAACATATCCATCATAAGAGGGGCCTGCTCTAAGTTGGCAAGCTCTTTTGCTATGAGGTCGTCAGACAGAGTATTCAGCATCTGGGCAAAACAGAGGGCAAGTACGTGACCGGCAACAATCTGTGAATAAAATGCCTTGGTTGAGGCCACAGACATCTCGATATCCCTCCCGTCACTTGTGTAGAAAACTCCGTCGGCCATGCCGGTTATATCAGACTGTCTTCTGTTCACAATTGCAATGACTTTGGCCCCCCTCTCCGAAGCCATAGCTACTGCGCGGTTTGTGTCCGTGGTTGTTCCGGACTGTGTAATGGCGATGATTAGCGTGTCACTCAGATTGTCTTCAAGGGAAAATCCGCTAAGCTCGGAAGCTTCTTTTGATTCAATCTTTATGCGGGCATCTCTCAAATACCGTGCCAGACCGTCGGAAATAGCTTTGCCCGCCACAGCAGCCGTGCCCTGACCTATAAGGACGATACGTCTGATTTTATCATGAGTCAGGGCATCTCTTAAGCTTTCCGGCAGGATATCATCTCCAAAATTGAAGGCAACTTTCTTTCTG
>JAUWNZ010000244.1 GCA_030612385.1 Pseudomonadota bacterium
CAGACAGGGATGAAGCGAGTTGACAATACCAAAATATGAAGGCCAAATTTCCAATTTCTAATTTCAGTGAACGCTTACCGTGGATCAAGAGCAACCTTTCAAAAATGTAATCCCCAATTTATTGACCTGATACTCTTATCAATTCTATCCCTTACCAACAAAGGAATTTTACAATGAATGTGCCGTTGCTCGACTTGAACGCTCAATTAAAGACGATAGAAAACGAAATAAAGGCCGCAGTAAACGAGGTTATCGATTCCACCCGCTATATTATGGGTCCGAAGGTCGTGGAATTGGAGGAAAAGATAGCGGAATATGTGGGCGCAAGATACGCCACCGGTGTATCCTCGGGAACCGACGCTCTTTTGATTTCACTTATGGCTCTGGATATCGGTCCTGGCGACATCGTAATTACAACGCCTTTTTCGTTTTTTTCCACCGCCGGCGTGATAGCGAGGCTGAACGCTACTCCCGCATTTGTGGATATAGACCCCGACACATACAACATCAGCCCGGATGCCCTGCGAAGGTGGTTTGAAACGGAAAAAGAAAAGAGGGCCAATGTCAAAGCAATTATTCCCGTGCATCTGTACGGTCAGTGCGTTGATATGGATCCGATTCTTGAAATAGCCGATCGGTTTAATATTCCTGTTGTTGAGGATGCGGCGCAGGCCATCGGCGCGAGGTATCTTTCAAAAACCGGAGAGAAAAAAGCGGGCAGTATGGGAACGCTTGGCTGTTTCTCCTTTTTCCCCAGCAAGAACCTTGGCGGGATGGGTGATGGCGGAATGGTTGTCACAAATGATGCGGGTCTCGATGAAAAGCTGAAAAAGTTGCGGAATCACGGTGCAAAACCGAAGTACTACCATGCCATAGTCGGTGGGAATTTCCGTCTCGATGCTATCCAGGCGGCGATTCTCCTCGTAAAACTGCCTCATCTCGACAAATGGCACTCTATGAGACAAAAGAATGCCTTATATTACGATGAAAATCTAAACGTCAGAAACATAAAAAAACCTGTTATTGTATACAAAAGAGAATATCACATCTACAACCAGTACGTCATTTCGGTACCGGACAGAAGAGATAAACTGAGAGACTTCCTCACGGAAAACAAGATTGGCAGCGAGGTATATTACCCTGTTTCCTTCCACGAGCAAGAGTGTTTCAGATACTTAGGCTATAAGGCGGGAGCTTTTCCATGCAGTGAGCATGCCGCTGCTCACGTTATTGCGCTTCCCATCTACCCGGAACTAACAAACGAAATGCAAGACTACGTGATAAAAAAGATAGGGGAGTTTAGGGAATGTAAATAGTGCCTGAACGAAAAGGCCGTTCAGGCACTGTTTCGAGTTTCGAGTTTTTAGTTTCGAGTTAAAAAAAGAGAGCAATCTCAGCGAGTTTGAAATTTTTAAACAAAATCGAAAAACCATATTTCAGGGTTTTCGTTCAGGCGCTAAATATCAAAATGTAAAATGAAATAGCGGACGAAGGTGGCATGGACAAACTCGTTTGTCCGTGTGTTGTAGTTACTCAGGCTAAAGACTGCTCTTTAACTCCGATTTTCATGCCCTTTAATGAATGCCGTGTAGCGGAGACCTTTAGGTCTCCATTCTCTTTTAATGGAAGGCTAAAGCCTTCCGCTACATATACTGTGCAATTCTGACTGATTCAAAAAGCGTAATCTGTGGCCGTGTAGAGTATATCTGCTTGCAGTTCCAATATCGGCCATCAAATGTCTATTCCCCAGCGATGGGTTCCCCCGGTGCAATCCTCACCGAGACACCAGGTTTCAAGGACGGCATTCGGATATTTTGCTCTCAGTTCATTCGCTATATCCGGCAGATCATCATAAGACTTGTCAAAATAACTTTCTATTATTTTTTCATTCAGATAAACAACAATATCGCATTTTTCCACAGCTCTCTGCCCGAGATCGACCTCGATCAGAATTGACTCTCCTGATATTCTATCCATACTCCACCCGACAAAAGCAGTGGTTAGTGGTTAGTGGTTAGTGATCAGTGTTCAAAAGCTCTCTGACCACTGATCCCTGTCCACTGACCACTGTTCACTTTGTCCACGCCACCAGCCCGCCAGTTAATCCTATGGTTAATTGTTTTGTCATCTCTGCGTTCTCTGCGAGCTCTGCGGTGAACGCTTACCTCAAACTTAACCCTCTTCGCGCACATTTAATCGTCCTTCAACACCGGCTCATGCGCGGCCCTGCCGTAAACACTTTCATAAGATTTACAAAAAGGGCAGATTCCTCGTTCAACATTCTTTACAAACCCATAACAAGCGCCTTTCTGTTTTTCCCTCGCTGTCCTGCACACGGGACAGACGTTCTTGCAAAAATCGGCTGCTGCCTTCTTCACTTCCATCTCATCACCTCCTGAATTGGTGTCTTACACTTTTTACAATATCATTTTCATCAAACATCCACAACAAACGTGATTTTGGTTATCTACATCGAAAAAAAAGTGATATGAAGGAAAGGGTCGGATGCCGCTCTCCTTGACTTATTGTCTTTTGCCGTTGTAGATTTGTGACTACTCACGTAGTCAGGCTGAAGCTGTTGTAGGCTGAGTAGTTACTTTTGTAATTATTTAGCCACCGATCTACGCAGATTATCACTGATATTTTTTTCATTGTA
>JAUWNZ010000246.1 GCA_030612385.1 Pseudomonadota bacterium
TTTCAATGTTCGGTGAACGCTTATCGTGGTTCGAGACCAACACTTTAAAAAT
This sequence comes from Pseudomonadota bacterium, assembly GCA_030612385.1. Lineage (GTDB taxonomy): Bacteria > Desulfobacterota > Syntrophia > Syntrophales > JADFWA01 > JAUWNZ01. Next base: position 53 of record JAUWNZ010000246.1, read on the forward strand.
GTAATCCCCCTATTTATTGAGCTGATACTATGATACCTTACATTTCGCACCTGGAGAATCGAATTTTTGTAAATTTAATCACCATAAGAATCGATAGTTGACAGGTAACTACTCAGGCGTATAGACTGAAGGCTGAAGACTGTTAGGAAAAGCGGGAATACTGCACACTTTGAAGTCATGTTTGATACAAAAATCTGCTGTTTCTCCGCCAAAGCGCCTCAATCGCGTTCTTCCGGCCCCTTCAGCCTTCAGCCTAAATAGCTTCAGCCTGACTACGTGAGTAGTTACACTTTCCCTTTATCCCTGCTGCTCATGCTTGATGCTATTGAATAGATCGCCAGCCTTTTCAGGCGTATAATTTTCATGAACAATGGCCTGCAAAGCCCTTATCATGGCTACAGGGTGAGGATTCTGCCAGACATTTCTCCCAAGAGTCAGACCTGCAGCCCCTTTTTGCATACCATCATAGACAAATTCAAACACCTCAAGTTCCGTCTCACATTTAGGCCCACCCGCCATAACCACCGGAACGGGGCAACCATCTACAATCTGATCAAAGTCTTCACACCAGTAGGTTTTTACTATACGAGCGCCCAGTTCAGCAGCGATACGACAACTTAAAGCAAGGTATCTAACAGTTTGTTTTCCCAGGTCCTTGCCAACAGCAGTAACCGCCATTACGGGAATACCATAGTCCTCACATTTATTGACAAGCCTTGAGAGGTTTATCAGAGATTCATGTTCATAATCGGTTCCCACAAAGACGGAGATACCAACACCCATGGCATTGAGGCGTATAATCTCTTCTATCGACGTGGTTATACCTTCATTTGCCAGGTCCTTCCCAATCACACTGGTGCCTCCGGACACCCTTAAAAGAATAGGCTTGGTCTGTTTGGGATTTACGACTGAGCGTAGCACACCCCTCGTAACGAAAATGGCATCACAGTAAGGGAGAAGTGGCTTGATAGTTTCACCCGGCCTTTCCAGACAACTTGTGGGACCTTGAAAATAGCCATGATCCACTGCCAGAAAGAAACAATGGCCGTCAGGCTGAAAAAATTGCGACATACGATTTTCCATTCCCCAATCCATTTTGAATACCTCCTAAAAAGTGTAGTTAATATATCATGTTTATCCTGTTATCTTGTCAAATATTTTGCCTCCGGTGAACTGTTACGAAAAAGATCAAAGTTCAAAGTTTGCATTAATCTTGAATCTTCGCTTGACAGGCATACTTATAATTTCCTCAACGCCGGTTTTTTTTCTGATCTCTGACAGGAATCCTTCTATTTCTTTCTCGGTGGGCGCAATAAACGTAAACCATGTATTGTATTTGTGATTTCTGCGGTAGTTGTGGGTAACGCCGCTATATGAATTCACAACCTCGACAAACTTTTCCAGCTTTTCTTTGGGAACTCTCGCGGCGCAAAGGGTGCTTGCAAACCCGAGCTTTTTCGTATCGAACACCGCTCCTATTCTACGTACAACGCCATTGTCCTTAAGCTTTTTAATACGCTCAAGAGCTTCATCTTCACTGATACCGATCTGCCTGCCAAGGACTTTAAAGGGTTGTGCATCCACAGGAAAACCGGTCTGAATAATGTTCAGGATATTTTTGTCTGTTTCATCCATAGCTACGGGTTTCGGGTTTCGGGTTTTGAGTTACGGGTTTAACTCGAAACTTGAAACTTTAAACTCGAAACCTGTTTTCTCGAAACCTGCTTTCACCGGGTTCATACACGCAGAATGGTTCCTCAGCGAGGTAATCTCCCGTGATTTCGTAGGCGCGGGCGCGACAGCCGCCGCATACCTTTAAAAATTCGCAATGCCCGCACTTTCCCTTATACTTGCCGAGGTCCCTCAACTCGTTAAAAACAGGTGAATTATTCCAGATATCCTCAAAGCTTTTTTCTTTAAGCCGGCCACAGTCAATCTCAAGAAAACCACAGGGCTGCACCTGACCGGTACTGGAGATAAAGCAGAAAGAACTACCTCCCATACAGCCCCTCGTCATAGTATGCAAGGGACTTCCCGTATTTTGCGACTTTGCTTTTCTCTGATGGGAAATCCGGTAATATTGTGGGGCGCAGGTTGCCTTAAGCTGGATTGGGCAGGTGAGACTCTGTTCATAAAACCAGTTCAGTGTCTTCTCGTAATCTTCAGGCGCAATTTCCTGATCAGCCATTTCTCTGGCGCGACCGGTGGGCACAAGAAGGAAGATATGATGGGCGGCGGCGCCCAGCTTAATTGTCATATCGAATATTTCTTCAATCTGATCAAGGTTAAGCCGGGTTATGGTGGTATTGATCTGAAATTCCACACCGGCCTTTTTAAATGTCTCAATACCGGCCATCGCACCATCAAATGCGCCGGGCACCCCGCGAAAGGCGTCGTGTTTTTCCGCATTGGAACCATCGATGCTGACACTGACCCTCTTTATACCCGACTCCCGCGTCCTTCCGGCAATCTCATCGGTGACCAGCGTGCCGTTGGTTGCCAGCACCATGCGCAGCCCTTTTTGATCTCCATAAGAGGCGATTTCAAAGATATCATCCCTGAGATAAGGTTCTCCACCGGTCAGGATAATCAC
>JAUWNZ010000286.1 GCA_030612385.1 Pseudomonadota bacterium
AAACAAATACCGCCCGTAAATGCTTTTATCGATATTTACGGCGTTGATGTGGGAACAGAAATGCTTTTTAATTTCCAGGTACAGGGATCACTGGGAAAGGCGATGATCGAAACTGTCAAAAAACTTAAATGCGAACACGACAATGTCCGCATAACAGAGGGCGGATTGCGACAATGTAATGAATGCGGAGCTATGCTGGATAAAAAGGAGGGAGAAAGTGGAGACCTTGTTTAGTGTGTTGAATATTAAACTGATTGGCGATGTCCGAATTATGCACATATTTTTGTGCGGAATCGGAGTTGTGGCAATTAGGGTTATTTTGTCAATGATTTCCGAGCTTTACTACATCGGAAACAACAAACAGAATCGGAGGTTGTGATGAAAGTTTACGACCCGAAGTCCTTAATTTCTGCTCTGAAAGAAGCTAACAAATTGCAGAAAGAGTTGATTGAAAAAATTATCAGTGAGAATGTTGAGCTCAAGGAGCGGTTGATCTCTACACAGAGAGTGCCAGACGTGACAACTCTGTCAGCTAAAGCAGACAGCTTCTTGCACGAAGCAAAGGCGGTGCCCCCGCCCAAGGATGTTTAAAACAGCTTTTATATTAAATGCCAACAACTTTTTTAAAGAAAGGAGATACGGGCTTTCTTCTGCCGCCTGAAGGAGGCAGTCCCCAGCCCGCAAAATTATTATGGATATTAAAGAAATGACGAGAGATCGGTGGGTTTCAATTTTTGCAGCGTTGGGGATTAAAATCCCACCTCAAAAAAAGCATGGGCAGTGCCCGGTCTGCGCCGGCCGTGATAGATTCCGCATGGATGATAAAGATGGTAGAGGGACATGGTATTGTAACCAATGCACATCAAAAGCCGGAGATGGGTTTTCGTTGGTTATGAAAGTCCTCAAAATCGACTTCAAGGAGGCTGTAAAAGTAATAAGAGGAATTGTCGGTAGTTGCGACATAACAATTAGACAACCGGAGGCCACAATATCAAGGGAAACCTTGCGTAAAATTTTCACCGAATCAATGCCGATTTGTAAGGGTGATCCGGTTACAAAATATTTAAAAAACAGGGGATTGAGCGTTTTGTCTGATAAATTACGATATCATCCTGAATGTTATGAACCTGAAACCAAAGAGAAGCTACCTTGTATGCTGGCTACTGTTAGCCTGCCTGATGGGGAAGCCGTGACAATGCACAGAACCTATCTGACCCTGGATGGGGAAAAGGCTGATATTGAAAATCCCAAAAAACTATTGCCTGCATTACAGCCAATATCTGGTAGCGCCATCAGGTTATTTTCCTCAAGTGAACAGATGATATATCTTTGTGAAGGAATCGAAACGGCTCTTGCGGTGAAAGAGATGACAAACAGGCCGGTGTGGGCAGCGGGGAATAGTGTGTTGATGGAAAAGTTTGAACCGCCCAAAGAGCTAAAATATGTTGGAATTTGGTGTGATAACGATGCTAATTTTACTGGTCAAAGAGCAGCATATATATTAGCTAACAGGCTCGTAATACAAAACAAAATTGAGATTGAGGTTTTTGTGCCGAAAAATACTGGTGATTGGCTGGATGTGTTCAACCAAAAAAGGATCGGTGAAAAATGACTACATATCAAATCATGAGAAAAGCAATCCCGGATGCGGACGATCAACTCTGTGAATTTATCGTCTGGGAAAGGACAGCGTATCCCTTGAGGAAGTTAACTACACGAGGATTATATAAAACAGCACGACGTTGGCGCAGGACAAAAGAAAAAGGTTTGCGATTATGTGAGCTTTGTGACAGAATTGCTATATTAGGTGACTCTCTGTGTGAGCGATGCAAGGTGATAGCTTGGAGCTAAATCTACCATGAAGTGCGGAATGCGAACAAGGGGATTTCGCGATTGAGGAAAAAACTAAACTGAAAGGATAAAAAGTGACCTACACAGCGAAAGAGACACCTTCAGGCGAGGATCGTTTAAAAGGGATACATACCGGCCTTTTGGATCTGCGCTACGGGCTATTTGACAATCAAAAGGCGGTGAATGAAGTAATTGAAAAGTTA
>JAUWNZ010000232.1 GCA_030612385.1 Pseudomonadota bacterium
CCTCAAGCCAGGTGGAAGCTATCCATGGAGTTGTGGTAGAATCCCTAACACTGGATACCTTAACAACAGACTCCCTGAGAGTAGCGGGACCCAATCTTAACATAGCCCCTATTCTGTCCTGATGATGGGGACCACCTCAGGGTACTGGGTTGTTTTTAGCGATGACGACACGTTGAGCCAATTCAAGTCCAAACTTGCAACCTATGGCAGCGAGGAGGGGCATAAATACGATTTTTTTAATGCGATTGATTCCTTCCGGGATATCCCCAGGGAAAAAAAGATTGGAAAAGGGTTAAGGGAAAAGCCGTTAGGGGAAACTGCGGAGTTTATTGACATAGAATTATGGCGGATGACTGATCCACAGAAAAATGAGCAATTTATCAATGAATTAAAACAGACATATTCCGACTGGAGTCAATTCCGCATTACCGACACCCTCATATCAAAAACATTCGTGCTTTTGAGGATTAAACTATCAGCGGCCGTATTTGACGAAATCATAGAACTCAAGGAAATATCCAGAGCTGACCGGCCTTCCGTTCCCCGATTCAATCCATTCGAGTATACGCGACCGGATATTTCCAACATGGAATTTCATGAACCTGATGAGGCTGCACACGGTATTCTGATTATTGATTCCGGCATTATTTCAAATCACCCGATGCTGGAGAGATGTATCGGCGGAGAAGAAAACTTTCAAGCGGGAGAACCCCAAATTCAAGACACCGTCGGGCATGGCACTGCAGTGGCGGGTTGTGCCGCATATGGTGATATTGAAAGCTGTCTGGAAACAAATGACTTCATCCCATCCAACTGGATTTTTTCCGCCAAAGTGATGTATGCGGAAAGAAACGAAATTACCGGTACGGTCTCAGCAATATATGACCCGGAAAAACTCGTTGAGCATCAATTAAAAGATGCGGTCGAGAGTTTTCTGTCCAATGCGGAATATCACATCAGAGTAGTCAATATTTCACTTGGGAACAGCAACGAGGTCTGGCACAAACATTATGACAGGCAACTCCCCCTTGCGGCTTTAATTGATGAACTGGCTTTTGAATTTCCCAATGTCGTTTTTATTGTGTCAGCCGGTAATAACAAACCGTCAGATATATATAACACCATTGAGGAGATTACTTCAAGCTACCCCGCTTATTTGACAAAGTGCTCTGATTTTAAAATTATAAATCCGGCCACGTCGTCGCTTGCTTTGACGGTGGGTTCAATAGCAGGAAAGGTGCGGATTGAGCAAGAACGATATGGCGCTGAGCAGATAAAAACGGCTGTCGCGAGTGAAGATCAGCCTTCGCCATTCACAAGAACAGGATTTGGCATTAACGACATGATAAAACCTGAACTTGTCGAATATGGCGGCAATCTCATCTTGTATGATAACTACGGAAGAGTTGCCGAGGATAGAGGGGGGAAAATTGCCCTACTAAATAATCGAACGACCGAGGACATTATTCAATATGATTACGGCACCAGTTTTTCTGCCCCCAAGGTAGCACATCTTGCCGGTAAAATCGTAAATCGTTTTCCACAAGGGTCAGGTAATTTTATTAAAAACATGCTGCTTGTTGGCGCGGATTACCCTTGTGAACCAAGCAAAAACTTTTATCAAACTGCTGATAAAAAAAGAGCGGAAGTAACTCATTTGGAAATTTGTGGTTATGGGTTGAGTAGTTTTGAGAGAGCTATAACCTCATTCAGTAACAGGGTGGTTCTCTGGGATGAGGGACAAATCGGATTAAACCGGATGAAGGTTTATTCCCTTCAGCTTCCCAGTATTTTCTTTTCCGAACAAGGCAGGAAGAAAATAATCGTTGCGCTCACCTTTAATCCTGAAACCCGCCTTACCCGTGGAGACAGCTATCTGGGGAATCGGATGGAATTCCACCTTTTTCATTCGATAAATCCACAAATATTAATAGAAAAATACGGCGTAATAACTGAACAAGCAGAGGAAATTGGGGTACCGGATTATTTAAAGAAATTTGAAATTGATTTCTTCCCAGGTGGTAACACAAGGAAATCCGGATGCCATCAAAAAGCGTGGAAGGAATACAGGCGGCAACCCAAAAGTATCCCCGCAACCCCCATTTCTCTTGTGTTGCTTAATTTCAACAAATGGATTAGTGATGAAAACAGGATGCAGGACTACTGCATTTCTGTAACATTTGAACATGAGAAGGAGATAGCTCTTTATAATGAAATAAGGACAAATATTCAAACGAGGGTTCGGGTTTAGACCATGGTGAGGAATTTATCGTTATGAATAAAATCACCGAATCCGAAATAGAAAAATTCGCCATCGAACTCCTTGAAAAGCAGGGTTACCAATACATCTATGGCCCATCCATTGCCCCGGATCTGCCTACATCCGACCTGCCTGCGCTAAGCGAAGCGCGGCAGGCAGGCAGTGAGACGCATAAAAGGAAAATGTAATGAAAAACAATCTTCCCGATAACCAGTCCAATTTTTTCCTCTACACCGGAAGCGATGGGAAGGTGAATGTTGAAGTCTTTCTTAAAGACGAAACGGTTTGGTTGACGCAAAAGGCTATCGGCGAGCTTTTTGGCAAAGAGAGAAGCGTCATCAACAAACATCTAAAAAATATTTTTGCCAGTGGTGAATTAGAAGAAAAAAGCAATGTGCAAAAAATGCACTTTAGTTATTCGGATAAATGAGGTGGTCCCCATCATCAGGACAGAATAGGGGCTATGTTAAGATTGGGTCCCGCTACTCTCAGGGAGTCTGTTGTTAAGGTATCCAGTGTTAGGGATTCTACCACAACTCCATGGATAGCTTCCACCTGGCTTGAGG
>JAUWNZ010000324.1 GCA_030612385.1 Pseudomonadota bacterium
ATCCACCATCAAAAAAAGCAAAAAACCTGTCGCATTCGCGGTTTTCTTGTCAAGTTCATAAGCTTGGGGTCTGTCATGAAATAAGTATCACATTTATACATTTCATCTCCAGGACATCTTTAGCCGATTCTCAATCGCAAAATCCTCAAAAGAGCCCTGCTATTCCTGCGGTTCTGCTCACTCGTATCGACTAAACATGACCCAAATCCGAGCGCCTAATCGCAACACTTATTTCATGACAGACCCTAAAAATGTTGCAACCGTGGTTTTTCCCTCCGGATAAAAAATACCTTGACTTACATTGGCGCTATATATAGAGCCATCATTAAGAGGATACTCCGGCAACAAACAGTCGGCTGGGTATGGTAAAGTTAGAATTGAGGCATTTTGAAGGGTGAAGTTAACCAGTTGAATTTTCAGACTTCTGTTTTTTTCTTATATGCAGGCAATCCAACTTTGGAAAAATCAGGAAAGGAGGATTGCCATAATGCATCAAGGCACAGTAAAATGGTTCAATGAGGGCAAAGGCTTTGGCTTCATCGAAGACGATGAAGGTGGTGATGTATTTGTTCACTACAGCGCTATTCAAGGCGACGGTTTTAAGGTCTTGCATGAAGATCAGCGTGTAACGTTTGATATCGAGCAGGGCAAGAAGGGCCCGGCTGCTGCTAACGTACAGATTGTGTAAGTATTAATCTCAACAAAAAGGCGCTCCATGGTTATAGCGGCTTCGGAGCGCCTTTTTTATTTTACAGGGAAGTGATTATGGCAAAAAAGTGTAGTATCGAGGAAAATAAGGCCGGATGTAATTGTACTTACGAGCCATGTAGCAGAAAAGGAGTTTGTTGCGAGTGCATCAGATATCACTGGCAGATCGGGCAGTTTCCCGCCTGTTTTTTCCCCAGCGATATCGAAAGAACCTATGACCGTTCTATCGAAAAGTTCATAGAAACCTACCGGACACGAGGCCGCTGGTGGTAAATATTAACAGGCGTAAGATGAATATAAATGACTACAAGAGAAAGACTTGAAAAGATAGAAGAGGAAAACCTGGCCTCATACGCGACAAAGAGCTCTCAGAGTAAGGGAAGAACTCTTCATGGGGATGAGCCTGATGATTACCGGATATGCTTTCAGAGAGATCGGGACAGAATCCTCTATAC
>JAUWNZ010000299.1 GCA_030612385.1 Pseudomonadota bacterium
AAGTTAAAATCAAATGTAAAGTAAGGGATTTTGATGAGGATTTACAGGATAAGTTTTGATGTTTTAATCCTGAATATCCTGTTAATCCTGTCAATTTTTTTCAAAGAGCTAAATTCATATGAAAATTCTTGTTACAGGCGGAGCCGGGTATATCGGGAGCCATACCTGTCTTGCGCTTCTTGATGCGGGATATGAAGTTGCCGTTGTCGATAATCTCTCGAACAGCAAAGAGGAATCCTTAAAACGGGTACAGGGGCTTACGGGAAAGACTCTGGAGTTTCATAAGGTTGATCTGCTCGATAAAAGATCCCTGAATGCCGTTTTTGAGAAGAGTTCTATTGATGCCGTTATTCATTTTGCGGGGCTTAAGGCGGTTGGTGAATCCGTAAGCATTCCTCTTCGTTACTATCACAACAATGTCACCGGCACGTTGAATCTGTGCGACGTTATGGGTGATCATGATGTCAGGACTATGGTCTTCAGTTCTTCCGCCACGGTTTATGGGGACCCACAGACCGTTCCCATAAAAGAGGATTCTCCCCTTTCTCCGGCGAATCCGTACGGCCGTTCAAAACTGATGATTGAAGAGATACTGCAGGATCTCCACCGCTCTGAGGCAGGATGGAATATAGCACTGTTAAGGTATTTCAATCCGGTTGGGGCGCATTCGAGCGGTCTGATCGGAGAGGATCCGAATGGAGTGCCCAACAATCTCCTCCCTTTCATTACACAGGTGGCGGTTGGGAAACTATCGGAGCTTTCCATCTTTGGCAATGATTACCCCACCCCTGATGGGACGGGTATCAGGGACTATATTCACGTTGTCGATCTGGCACTCGGCCATATAAAGGCGTTGAGGATACTTGCTTCAAATCCCGGCATCGTCGTTTATAATCTCGGCGCCGGTCGAGGCTATAGTGTCCTGGAGATGGTGTCAGGATTTGAGAAGACCACAGGACAAAAAATACACTCTAAAATTGTCGCACGTCGCCCTGGTGATATTGCTTCATGCTATGCCGATGTTTCCAGGGCCCAACGGGAGTTGGGGTGGTCATCGGAAAGAGGCATAGATGAAATATGCGCGGACGCATGGCGATGGCAATCAAAAAATCCTGATGGGTATGAGTGATTTTGACTGACTCAATAAATGAATCCCGCGTAGCAGAGACCTTTAGGTCTCCATTCTCTTTCAGTGAAAGGCTAAAGTCTTCCGATACGTGCTACGTGCCAATACATCTGGAAGGCTAAAGCCTTCCGCTACATTACTGTGCAATTTTGACCGACTCAAAAAGCGTAATTTGTGGCCGTGTAGAGTATATTTAGCCACCGATCTACGCGGATCATCGCTGATATTTTCTCTTATTTCCTCTGTTTCCACGCAGTTGGCTTCGACAAGTCAGGGTAAATCATACTCGTAACTTACTGTCTTCACAGCTTTAAGATATTTGTTGGTAAAGGGCAGCGCTAAGTAGTCACGTGATTTCTTTATATTTAAACCTATCTGTGTTCATCTGTGTGGATCTGTGGCTGAGTAGTTACAATTTTAAGATGTCCTCAGACGCGCGGGCGATCTGCGCTGCCCTCAAACCACAATAGTCTAACAGTTCGTTGCCGGTTCCCGACAGACAGAATCTGTCTCTCACGCCGACAAGTTTTACAGGCACCGGACAATTTTCAGATACAACCTCGCATACGGCGCTCCCCAGCCCGCCTATTATGGAGTGTTCTTCAGCGGTTACAATCGCCCCTGTCTCCCTGGCGCAGGAAATTATCAGATTCTTATCGATCGGTTTGAGTGTGGACATATTTACTACACGGGCGGATATGCCCTTCGTTTTCAACAGATCT
>JAUWNZ010000174.1 GCA_030612385.1 Pseudomonadota bacterium
GGAAAGATATAAAAATGAGGTACTTGCCTTCCTGAAGGAACCGCTTGGCGATCTGTGCATATCAAGGCCGAAAACGAGGCTTTCCTGGGGAATAACACTTCCGTTTGATAAGGACTATGTGACCTATGTCTGGTTCGACGCGCTGATCAATTATCTGACAGGCCTGGGATATCCGGAAGGAAAAGACTTCAAGACCTTCTGGCCCTTCTCAGAGCACCTGATAGCAAAGGACATCTTGAAGCCACACGGTATTTACTGGCCTACAATGTTAAAGTCGGCAGGAATAGAACCCTTCAGACATTTGAATGTGCATGGATACTGGAACATCGACGAAAGCAAGATGTCCAAAAGCAGGGGAAATGTGGTAAGCCCCTTAGCCCTGAAGGACAAATACGGCCTCGATGCGTTCAGGTACTTTCTTCTAAGGGATATGGTCTTCGGCCTTGATTCAAGCTTCAGCGAAGAAAACTTTGTTCAGAGACTCAACTCAGACCTGGCAAACGACCTGGGGAATCTCGTGAGCAGAACAATAACCATGGCAGTAAAATATTGCGACGGGAAAGCGCCGGCGCCCCATGCCTTCCTTGAAGAAGACAAAACGCTCATTGAGATGGCGGCAAAGACATTGTCTGAAGTAGAATCATCGTTCCAGGATCTGGCCTTTCATAAGACCTTAATATCTATCTGGAATTTCATTAGCGCCACAAATAAATATGTTGTGGAAAGAGAACCCTGGTCATTAGCCAAAAAACCCGCGGAGCGGGAGAGGCTGGAGACTGTCATCTATCATCTGCTTGAGGCTCTCCGTGTAATTGCCGTTCTCATATACCCGTTCATGCCCGATTCCGCGGAGAAAATAATGGGACAGATCGGGATAAATGATACACCGTCTCAGGATTTTGACAGTATACGCAACTGGGGAGGGGTAGGCAGCGGAAATCCCCCGACCCGCGGCCCCGCCCTTTTCCCCCGGGTTGAGCACAAAAAGAAAGAAGGGTAAGTGTTCACGGAACGTTGAAATTAGCTCTTTGAAAAAATTTGACAGGATATTCAGGATTAAAATATTAAAACTTATCCTGTAAATCCTCATCAAGATTCCTTACTTTATCTTTGATTTCAATTTTCTAATTTGAACTTAGCGCCCTTCGGGCGAGCTTTTTATAACATATTAATATCATTGTAAATAAAATGGGGTTTCCTATGCTATCAAATTACAAAACCTATGAACCGTTTTGAGATATGGAATATCCGGCAACAAGCTCCACGCCGTTCGAGCGAACCTCCTCAACCAGCAGACAGATCAAAGGCCGACAGACACTATGTTATTGTTTCCCCTGATGCAGTAAATCAAATGCCCGCCAGGTGTTAGCGGCACTTGATAAATTTGGATTTGGATTTGCAGGTTTGGAGAAATCGGATTTTACTTATTCGGAAAGAGGCAAAAATCCATAAGAGAAAAAGATAAGGGTAACTTTGTTCTCACTTCTATGAGAGCACGTAAGAACCGTCCGGCTGGTGGACCTCTCCGCCGCTCAATGGAGGATTAAACACGCATACCAGCTTCATGTCTTTATCAAATGCCCTTAAATAATGTCTGTCATGCTCATTAAGGGCATACATCGTTCCTGGCCTAATGGGATATACTTTGCTATCATTAATCGTTTCAATTTCTCCTTCGCCTTCGATGCAGTACACTGCTTCAAGGTGATTTTTGTAACATATTTCCGTTTCCGTGTTTGCGAATATAATGGTTTCACTTAACGAAAAACCCATGCCGTCTTTTTTAAGAAGCAATCTCATGCTGACCCAGTTATTATTCTCCGCAAAGACTTCCCTTTCCGTTTCCTTAATTTCGTTAAGTGTCCTGATAATCAAAATTACTCTCCTTTTATCATAGTTTCCTTTTTCTCCATAACGGCGTCTATAGAATCATTTATAATCGCCAGTCCTTCTTTCAGCAATTCTTCTTCAATCACAAGAGGAGACAAAAATTTCAGCACATCATCCTTTCCCCCTGCAAGTTCAATGATCAGTCCCCTTTCAAATGCCTCTGTAGATACCTCGCGACAAAAACCGATCTCAGGGATATTTAATCCGTAAATAAGCCCCCTTCCCCTTACCCGGGAATTGAGCTGCGGATACTTCTCTGCAACTTTTTCCAGCTCTTCCCTTAAAATTCCTTCTTTATAATAGACCGCTTCCGATAAATTGTTATTTTCCCAGTAGCTCAACAACTCTGTCGAAGCAACAAAAGCCAAATTATTCCCCCTGAATGTGCCGGTATGTTCCCCAGGCTTCCACTGATCAAGTTCCGGTCTGATGAGCACAAGCGCCAGAGGAAGTCCGCCACCGATGGATTTTGAAAGAGTAATAATGTCCGGATTTATTCCTGATTTTTCAAAACTGAAAAAAGTTCCTGTTCTCCCGTTGCCTACCTGAATATCATCCACAACAAGCAGGATATCAAAATCCCTGCATATTTGCTCGATATCCTGCAGCCACTCATCGCTTGCGACATTAACGCCTCCTTCTGCCTGAACGGTCTCCAGGATAATCGCCGCAGGCAGATCCACACCGCTGCTATTATCTTCAAGAAATTTTCTGATATAATCGGCAGTGTTTATCCCCTCTCCAAAATATTTGTCATATGGCATAAATGTTACATTGGCCCTGTTGATAAATGCTTCGTCCCTGTAGAAGGCATTTCCTGTCACTGCCATTGATCCCATTGTGAGTCCATGAAACGCATTGGTAAATGAAATGACATTGGAACGTCCTTTTACCATTCGGACCAGCTTGAGCGCCGTCTCTACGGCGTTGGTGCCCGTAGGTCCTGAAAACTGAATTTTGTAATCCATACGGCGAGGTTCAAGAATCGTATAATGGAATGTTTCCAAAAACTTTTTTTTTGCGGAAGTAGCATAGTCAAGGCCATGGGTAACGCCATCGTTCTTTATATACTCTATTAAGGCTTCGTTCACCCTGGGATGATTATGTCCATAATTTATGGTGCCGGCTCCCGCAAAGAAGTCGATATACTCTTTCCCCTGCTCATCATAGAGATATGAACCTTTGGCTCTTTGAAATATTGTAGGAAACTGTCTGACATAGCTGCGTACCTGCGATTCTATTTGCTCAAATATTCTCATTAGTACTCCTCCTTATGTAGATGACAGTAAGCGCCCCACAGGAATCGAAGATGGTGAACGTAAGTGAATAAATGCCCGTGGGGTGCATAGTTTGTGAAGGCGTATGTCAGGCTGCAAACTAACAACCTTTGCCTTCAACCTAAACAACCTGAGTAGTTGAGATTTATGACGGATTCGTTATTGGCCCTATACGAAACAGTATCTCTTCTTCGTGACCATTCCCTCCGAAAAGATGCCCGGGAAAATAAACAGATTCAATGCAGACAGCTTCCAACCTTTCGGCAAAGGACCTGAAAAAAGATATCGAAGGACGATTTGAAGGGGTTACGGTAGTCTCAATATAGGAAACGGTATTTAAGTTTGACCGCTCGATAAGTTTCTTCAAAATAGAGGTGGCAATGCCCATATTGCGCACTTTAGAGCTCACGGCAACCTGCCATACAAAAAGTGTGTCCGCTTGTCCGGGATGAATATAAGCTGATATAAAACCAGCAATTTCGGAATCACATTCCGCCACAATACAAGTCTCGCCAAAGTGGGAACAGAGTAACAGGTAACTATACCGGGAATTCAGATCAAGAGGCCTTGAACTCCTTATCAACTGATAGATCGCATC
>JAUWNZ010000205.1 GCA_030612385.1 Pseudomonadota bacterium
TCTTCCCGCCATTGTACTCTAATATAATAAATTTCGGCGGTTCAGCACTCCCCCTCGCCACACCGAGCAGCGCATTCATGCCAAGCTCTTCCATCTCGCCGGCATCGAGAACTTTCAGGTTCACGTTCTTATTCCGGGCAACCTCACCCGCCCTGTCGGCAAGAACAGCCGGGGTCATATCATTTCCGGGAGCGGAGACAAGATCCCTTGCAAAAGAGACGGCGCCGGAAACAACCTCCGCCCTCTTTGCACCGGCTTTTATAACCTCAAACGAATTGTCATCATCTTCAACTATAATAAGCTCTTTCAATTCCCGGATCTTCTCCCTCTCCACCGTCTTGTAATCGGTAAACTGGTACAAACCAAGAAGCACACCCTCCACAACGGCCTCTGCAACCCTATCGAGGGGTTGTCCAATTTCCCCAAAATTAAGCGACGTTGCAAATCCTTTGAGGCTTAGCTCCCTTACCCTCCGGGCAGCCTTAGAATATGCTCCTCTCAATTTTTCCAGATCAAAGGCCTTCTTCTTGCCGAGACCGACCATAAGAATCCTGGCGGCCGGGACTGCGCCCCTCGTATATATTACAGAGATCTGATAAAGCTTCCCCTCAAAATCGCCTCTGTCGATCACCTCCCCGATAAGTCCACCGCTGCTCCTGTCCAGAAGCGCAGCGTCACCTGACGGTTTTCTGCCATCTTCAAAGTGGCAAACCACTACCGTTTCATAATCAAACTTTATAAGATTTCCCTTTTCTACACGAACTTTCATAAGCACCTCTGTATTAGTTTATTTAGTCCCTTAATTGTAAAGTTCTTGCCAAAATGGCAAAAGAATTTGGTAACGGTTCAACGTTCACAGTTCACGGTTCACGGTTCACGGTTCACGGTTCACGGTTCAGCGGTTAAACGGTTAAAAGCTGTCAACCCTGAACACTGAACACTGAACACTGAACACTGAACACTTTTTTGGTTCCGGCGCGGCCGGGTTGGCTAAAAGAAAAACAGCCTAATAGCCTACAGCCTAATAGTAGCCTTCTTCAGGACTTCCCTGTAAACCATCTTCCTTGAAATGTCCATTTCCCCGGAAATCACATCTACGATATCCCTCGTGGTAAGTTCATTATCTTTCCGCAATTCCTCAAACCTGGCCCGCACCTTTTCACTTGAATATTGAGGCGGCGCTTTGTCTCGCCCCGCAACTATAAGAGTAATTTCTCCCTTTATCGCTCTGTCCCTAAGAGACTGTGCCACTTCGCCGACCCTTCCCCTCAATATTTCTTCAAAAACCTTTGTCAACTCTCTTAGAATAACGATCTCTCTGTTTCCCAGAATCTCTTCCATCTCCCCTAAAGTAGCAAGCAGCCTTTTGGGAGACTCATAAAAAACCATTGTTCCGGTTTCATTCCTAAGTAATTCTAAAAACTGTTTTCTCTTGTTTGATTTCGAGGGTAAAAATCCATTAAAGACAAAACGGTCCATAGGCAGGCCGGAGACACTCAGCGCCGTTATAACGGCGGACACACCGGGCACGGGAACCAGATTGATATGGTTTGTGATCGCCTGATTTACGAGGACATACCCTGGATCTGATATGCCCGGAGTGCCGGCATCAGACACATAAGCTACATCCATACCATCATTAATTCTTGAAATTATCGACCTGCTTTTTCTTAGTTCATTCTGATCATAAAGACTGGTAAGGGGGGTATGAATTTCATATGCATTCAGCAGCTTCTTTGTCCTGCGGGTATCCTCAGCGGCAATAAGCCCAACTTCTCTCAAAACCCTCAATGCCCTGAGAGTTATATCCTCCAGATTGCCTATGGGAGTTGAAACAATATACAATGTCCCTTTTTCCATGGTTTCAATACGCGTAAGCGCTCACCGCAAAGACGCAGAGAACGCAGAGGATATTTCTATTTTTTTCTGACTCTAATTAAAACGTATCCAGCAGGAAACAAACAGGTTTCTCATTGCAGTTCTCTTAACAACAAAGAAAAAATACTTTACTCTGCGTCCTTTGCGGCTCCGCGGTGAACAGTTCAATATGCCAGATCGAAGGCATTTTTGATCAGCTCTACTTTATTGCCGCAAGGTAACATCTTGATCGCCACAACATCAAATCTTGCTCTGCAGTCTTGAAACCGGTTTTCCTTTAAATAATTCAGGGCTATCTTTGATATCTTCATTTTCTTGCTCAGCCCAACCGACTCTCCCGGCTCACCGTATCTATCGGTTTTCCTGCTTCTGACCTCCACAAATACTAATGTCTTCCCATCTCTTGCAATAATATCTATCTCACCGAAAACGCACCTGTAATTTCTCTCAATAATCCCATATCCGGCGCTTTTCAGATAATTAACCGCAATATCCTCACCAAGCCGGCCTGTCCGAATCTTATCTGAAGTCGTTCGTTTCACGACAGATCCTTACTTTTTCACCTTAAAAGATCTTCTGTGAATCTTACAACGCCCGTGCCTTTTCAGGGCTTCACGATGTTCGGCAGTGCCGTAACCCTTATTTCTTAGAAAATTATACTGTGGGAATTGACGATGATACATCTCCATTATCCTGTCTCTCGATACCTTGGCAATAATTGAAGCTGAAGCTATTGAAATGCTGAGAGAATCTCCTCTGACAATGGTTTGCTGCGGAACTGGTATATTTAGACTGTTTATGCCGTCTATAAGAAGGCAATCAACGGTAAGTGAGAGACCTGTTACCGCCTCCTTCATGGCTATCAGAGTCGCCTGGAGAATGTTTACGGCATCGATGACAGTCGGCCCTGCAACCCCTAATTCAACTGAAAGAGCATCATTTTTTATTATACTATATAATCGTTCTCTTTTTTTTGGAGAAAGTTGTTTTGAATCACGAATCTCCTCATTTTTATAATGGGAGGGAAGAACCACCGCCGCCGCAACAACCGGTCCTGCCAGAGATCCTCGTCCCGCCTCATCCACACCAGCCACAACCTTAAAGCCGCGACGACGAGCGCTCATCTCAAAAATGTTCATAGATTTCTCGTTAGGCTGGTTAGGCTTCAGCCTTCAGCCTTCAGCCTTCAGCCTAACCACTCACCTTCTTCTGTCGGCTTCTTTTATCCTCGCCTTTTTACCTCTGAGGTCTCTCAGATAATATAATTTAGCCCGTCTAACTTTCCCCCTTTTCACTACCTCAATCTCACGTATTAAAGGCGAATGAAGGGGAAACGTTCTCTC
>JAUWNZ010000019.1 GCA_030612385.1 Pseudomonadota bacterium
AAGACATATGCGGGCGATGATGGGGAAGTACAATCCGAGTTGAAATACCTGAAGTTTATTCGCGATATTCGTGATGATCAGCCCGCGCTTTTTGAAGAAATTAAAAACCTCCCAAAGAAAGCGCGATCAGCCAGACAATGCGATATGGAGAACGATCAGTTGATTACCTTCTTCCGCAAGGGAAAATTGAAAAAGTTCTTTATGTCGAGCGGCGATGGTTCTCGGGAATGCACCTTCTTTGAAGCCGCGGATATCCTGGAATGCGAAGAAGATACCAAAAGGGAGAAGATACCAAGACAGTTCTATCAGATGCTGGAAGACAACAAGGAACAGTTCCGCTTTGTCACTTCAGGCGAAGACTTTGAACCGAAAGGATCAGGCGGACGTGGCGGGCTTTCCAATGAACGCTATGTCATCACACGTTTGAAGATAAAGGATTTTCGAAAATACCAGGGCTTCACCGATGACGATGAGGAATACATCAGGCTGGTTTTAAGGGGATATGAATACGGCGTGATCCCGAAGAACACCACCAAGGGCATCAAGAAAAAGATCGAAAAAGAGAGTAATCCTCTAAAGGTTCTGGCAATACTGAAGAAAACCATTCCTTATAATATCCTGGATGCGGAAAGACCGGGGCAACAGGTTCTTTCAGCTAAAAGAGAGGTTATTTTATCCGAATTCCTGACAAGTGGAAATAGAAAGTAATCATGGACAAACAGGCAGCAGAAAATCTAATCAGCGATACCTTCAACCGCCCTTTCAATGAAAGCAGTTTCTCGAATTTTATACGAAACCTTCTCAACGATATCGATGAATCAAAGGCCTTTCCGTATTTGAGGGGCAGATACATCAAGGATTCCTTCAAAGGCCACATCAAAAAATATAGACGTCTTGGCACCTATACTGATCCTGATGGAGGTAAACTTGACGTGCTCATCGTGCACCTGGAACATGAAACCGCGCTGGAACGCGCCCGCACAATGCAGCGAAATTTCATTGCATGGTATTTGAAAAATAGAGGTGAAAAAGATGCGGCCATAGTGGCATATCATTCTGACGACATGGACGACTGGCGTTTTTCCTATGTGCGAATGGAATACAAAGAGGAGGTCACTGACTCCAGGAAAGTCAAAGTAAAAGAAGAACTCACCCCGGCAAAGAGATATTCATTCCTTGTCGGCAAGAACGAGCCGAATCACACCGCACAGCAGCAGTTGCTGCCCCTTCTGAAAAATGATTCAAGAAATCCCACCCTCTCAGAACTGGAAGATGCCTTCAGTGTTGAAGCAGTAACCAAACAATTCTATCTGGACTATAAAGGATTATTCGAGAAACTAACCGAAGAGCTTGATCACATTCTAAAAAAAGACAGCAAGATAAAACAGGAATTTGAAACCAAATCCATCGACACCGCCAATTTTGCCAAGAAGCTGCTGGGCCAGATAGTTTTCCTCTATTTCCTGCAAAAGAAAGGGTGGCTGGGCGTACCCAAAGATGAAAGATGGGGACAGGGTGATAAGAGATTTCTCAGAACATTGCTAAAAAGATGTGTCACGGAGAACAAAAACTTCTTCAACGATTATCTGGAATATCTGTTTTACGAGGCATTGGCCACCACCGAAGGACTAGCAACAATTGATCTGAGCTATTACCCGAAATTTGACTGCAAAATCCCCTTCCTGAATGGTGGATTATTCGAAGCGACATACGATTGGAAAAACACAAACATTCTTTTGCCTGATGAATTGTTTTCAAACAAGGAAAAGACAAAAGCCGGAGATACCTGTCTGCCGTTCCGGGACAGGCAGGCAGGCACCGGTATCCTGGATATCTTCGACCGCTATAACTTTACCGTTAAGGAAGACGAACCCCTGGAAAAAGAGGTTGCCGTCGACCCGGAAATGCTGGGAAAAGTATTTGAAAACCTGCTTCCCGAAAACCTGCGCAAGGGTCAGGGCGCCTATTACACGCCTCGTGAAATCGTCCACTATATGTGTCAGGAAAGCCTTATCAATTATCTGGATACCGCAGTCAATACCGGAGAAATTTCACTGTCACAGGAGAAGCTCACACAGCAAAAATTATTTGGAGATCCCGAACCGGAGCAACTGAGTCTGAAAGGCACAGGGTATAAAACTGTTGTTCCCCGTAAAGATATAGAAGACTTTATTCACAAAGGCGAATTTGCCATCGAGCATGATGCGGCTAAGGAAAATGGAACAACGTCATACAAATACCAGGTACCGGAATCCATTCGCAAAAACGCCTGGCTTCTGGACGAAAAACTGAAAACCATCAAAATATGCGACCCCGCAATCGGCTCCGGTGCCTTTCCTGTCGGGATGATGCACGAAATTGTAAAGGCCCGGAATGTGCTTGCAACCTATTTGTCATTGCGAGAAGCGGAAGCAACGACACAATCTCATTCCACCTCTGTCATTCTGAGCGATAGCGAAGAATCTCAATCCCGAAGCGCCTATAACTTCAAACGTCACTGCATCCAGGAATCTCTTTATGGTGTGGATATCGACCCCGGAGCTATTGAAATTGCCAAGCTCCGCCTCTGGCTTTCACTTGTGGTCGATGAGGAAAATTACCTCAATATCAAACCCCTGCCGAATCTGGATTACAAAATCATGCAGGGTAACAGCCTGATTGAGGACTTTCACGGAATTTCATTAAATTTAGAGAAGAACGACGAATTGCTCTTTAGTGAAAACGAAGAGTTAGATCTGCTAATTGAGGGTCTGTACAGAAAACAAAGTGAATTTTTTAATGCGATACGTCACAGTGATAAAAACCGCCTGAGAGAGGAAGTAGAAGATGCCATCATTAAAGTTTTTCATTACGAACTCAAAAGGCGACAAGAACAGTACTTCAAGGAATTAGATAGAATTAATAAAATGGCGAATAGTTTTCCCAGAGAGGAAGACAGCAAGAAATGTTATGATGCCGAGAAAGCCAAACTGGACAAAAAATACAAGTTTGACTTTGAGGCCGTGGAGAATGAATTGCGTGAAATGACTCACGGCAATAAGATACGCAATTTCTTCCCCTGGAAACTCTATTTTGCCGATCTATTCAGGAAGAACAACGGATTTGATGTGGTGATTGCGAATCCGCCGTATGTCAGAATACAAAAAATTGAAAAGTCGTTAAAGCAAGCATTTTCCCAAGACTATCAATCAGCCACAAAAAACTATGATATTTATGTGCTCTTTGATGAGAAAGGGGTGGACTTATTACGCCCTGGAGGATTTTTTGCGTATATCCAACCGAATAAATTCTTTAATTCGGATTATGGTGTTGGGTTAAGGAACTTCCTTACTTCCAATAACTACCTGTACAAATTAGTCAATTTCGGAAATTCCCAGGTCTTTGACACGGCGACAACATATACAACTCTTTTATTTTGCAAGAAATCACCCAATATGTCTTTTGACTACGTTGCTTTTTCACAGCAAAACGCTTCGGAAGAATTCTTGAACTATGTGTCTCAAGTGCCCTCAATAAATACCATCCAAAAACAATTTTCAAAAAAACATATTACTTCGGATAACTGGGTTTTTGGAGATGATGATACGTTATCCATTTTCAAAAAAATAGAATCAGCAGGTGACCCCTTATCCGCATTTACCCAAAAGACTTTCCAGGGGATTGTAACAGGTGCTGATCCGGTTTATTGTCTTGAAGAAATTGATGGCAGACTCTGGTCTCTACATTTAGAGGATTTTGTCGATATACCCTTCGCTGATGCAAAACCGTTGTTAAAGGGTAAAGAAATCCGCCGTTATTGTACCGAACCCAACAAATACTGGTTGATTTTCCCTTATTCTCTTGATGGGCACCGTCCCAAACTCTTTTCAGATAAAGAGTACAAATCGAAGCATCCTGAAATCTGGGATTATCTGAAAAGGTGTGAAAATAAGCTTCGATCAAGAGAAAGTAGCAAGATGGATCATGGTCAGTGGTATGCCTTTGGGAGAAATCAAAATTTAGATCAATTTGAGCAGCCAAAACTGATACTGCAGGTTCTGGCCAAAAAAGCCTCAATCACCCTTGACGAGAGCAATAACTATTATTTTGTAGGTGGTGGGAATGCCGGTGGGTATGGCATTACTTTAAAAGACGGATCCTATCTCAGTTATAAATATCTGCTCGGGTTACTGAATAGCACCTTATTGGATTTCTATCTTCAAAAACACAGCAGCATGTTTCAAAATGGATACTATTCTTACGCAAAACGCTTTATTGAAAAAGTTCCAATTGTTGAAGTTTCTAAAGCCGAACAAGAACCAATAATCTCTCTTGTCGATCAAATCCTCTCCCTGAAAAAATCCGACCCACAAGCCGCCACCAGCACATTAGAAACCGAAATTGACCGGATGGTATATGAACTTTACGACCTGACAGCCGAAGAAATTGACATTGTGGAGAGAAGCGCACGAAGGAGATAATCGGGGGACAGGTTGCGTTTATGATCGACTGGAATGAATTATTGGAATATATAGAATACGTAATGTTGCTTAATATATGTTGTGCATCAATAAAAATATCATGTCAGATTTAAAATCTATTGAAAAAATGAAGATTGAAAAACTCTTTGATATGGGGAGCGGATACGTCCTTGATTTTTCAAATAGAACATTCCAAGAGTTTATCATAGATAATACCGGCATCGATATTTATGATGATAAATACGACTATGCAAGTGGATCAAAGGCCAATCGGCTAAGAGCTTTCTGGAAAAAAGAGCCAAATTATCTTGTAGGCAGGCTCCTATCAGATTTATTGGAATATTGGAGAACAAACAAACTAACAAATTTCATTGAAATATCTCAAGCAGAACAAGCTCTTTTTGATGAATGCCATAAAATTGCTGAAAGGCTCAAACAAGATATCGCTGTTGAACACATTAATGCCATTCAGTCAAACTCAAACGATAAAGATTTCTCATTGTTGGCCAGATCAATTAGAGAAAGTATTCAAAAGAACGAACCAGAGGCGGCATTAGATAGACTACACACGTTTGTGGTTAAGTATGTCAGGTGAGGTCACCCATCCAAGGTGACCTTGTTGTTGTCTTCCTCTCATTTTTTGCATTGATTGACATAAGTTTATATGATATTCGTAAAAAGTGATTGTGAATTTTGAAATATGAGTCGGGGTAATTTCTATGAAAATAGAATTTGATAAATTAATAGTTGAACGAATTATATTGGAGGTGTGTTTTTCACGTGGATTTCTTTACTGGGATAATTGTGGAAAAATATGGAAAAATATCTGCGAAAAATGGGTTGATTTGGAAACGGTGGAAGTAAATCCAGATAAAGCCGTTTTTAAAATACAAGAGCAAGGTCTGCAGTTAAAATTTAGCCAAAAAGATATACATTTGAGTCAGGTTTATCCTCCTGCTTCCTTAAAACTGTTTAAAGAAGTAGCAAGAGAAGCAGTACCATTAATTGCCAACTTGCTTGAGGTTAAATCCTTCTCCAGAGTCGGCAATCGCTTTTTTTATCTATATCCAACTGCTAATTTAAAGGAAGCTGAAGGTATAGTTAAAAATACCGGGTTGCTGAATGTTTCAAGTGACAAGATAAAATTATTTGGTGATGATCTAAACGAGCCCCAAATTCGATTTAAAATCCAGAATGAAGATGTAGGATATACATTTAACATATCAGCAATGTCCAGAAAGTTAAATGTGGAATTGCCTAAGCCATTGAAGATAGATAGCTCAAAATTTATTACGGATGCTGTTTTAATTGATGTTGATTATTTCACCAGAAAAACTGTGGATTTATCTTTAACCGACTTTGCGGATATTATTAATACTGTTCAAAAAAATTTAAAATACAACTTAACAAAACTGTTATCATGGGAGTTATAGTTACTATGGCACAATTAGACACAATAGCCCCTTTGGGAGCAATGGAGGAATTCAGGAAGGGTGGAAGAGTAGAAACCGAGGGAAACGGGTCAGGTAAAGATGTGATATTTTCTTGGCAAAATTTAGACCAACTTATCGGAGAACCTGAAGAAATTGGGGTACCTCAAAAAATATCCCTTGAAGCATTATACAGGGTGCCGATTAGGGAAGACATTGAAACTCCAAGGATATTGAGAGTTAGAGAAATAGTCCAGGAAGCTATGGATTATTTGTCCAATGCTTTAAATATTGATGAAGAAATTGAAAGAGAAAGTGTGATGAATCTCTTTGCTGAAAGTATTTTTAAATTGAGTTTTTTTATAAAGGTAAACAAAAATCTCAAAGATGCCATCTGCCTTATCCAGACCGCTGTTGAGAAACAGATTAAAAACGTTTACGAGAGGGATAAAATATTATCTCTTGCAAAGGCATTAGCATTGATGAAAAATAATGTGTTAATGGACGAAGAGACATTAGATAAGTGCTTTGATATTCTTGAAGATGCCGGTTTTGATCTTAATGCACCTCTTGCAGGAGTTAAATTGGCTCCATGAATGAATCCCGAAAAGTATTTTTAGAAACAACAATAATGATTGATCGACTATGCAAGGATAACGAAACCAGAAGTAAAATAGAGAAAATATTATCCAATTACGATAAAACCTACACATCAAATTATGCAAGAATGGAATTTAAGAAAGGAGCATTGCAACATTTTATTTACCTTCATGGAAAGGTTGCTCAATGTAAGAATCTTACCGAAGTATTTGAAGCCATAAGCAAACTTTCAAGTAGCTATCATCGAAATAAATTATCAACCATTTTAGAAACTGTAACGAATTATTATAGTAGCATTTGTCAAGAAAGACTCTCAAAAATAATTAATGATCATGACGATATCACCTTCGAAGAATACGTCAAAGAAATGCTGGAGAGCTATCTTAGCAATCTAATCCGTAATTCCTGGAGGAGATTTGATAAGGTTGTTGATGAGATACTCAATCCGATGAAATGCTTTGTTGATATTGGGGCACCTCGAAAGATGGGAAGGGTTTATGACAATACCCCTCGAATCTGTGATAAATCAAAATACAAGTGCGAAATTCGAAGATTCTTTAATAACAACTCTGAAAGTTTTTCTAAGATATTAAAAAGTCTTCAAGATTTAACCAACTCTGACCCTGAAACAACTAAACGAATTGGAAGTTTAAAAGAGATTTTGAGATTACGAAAAAAAGATATTATGCCAAAGGATTGTTGGAACTGTAGCGACGCCATTATGGCTGTGGAAGCTCCACATGATTCAGATATTTTTAACAACAACCAAAAACACTATATTCCCATATGCGATGCACTTAGCAAACAAAGTGTAGGTTACGATTCTTTATTGCAAACTTAACCTTTCCAGCCCCTTTATTTCCCCAATTACTTATCATCTCTGTCTTTCCCCGTATCTACACTATAAAACAATCGAAAGCATAGGGGGGTTCCGTAGGGTCAAAAAGAATCGTGCCTACACTCTTGACAAAAGGTTTCTTTCTGTAAAACAAGGGAGCAGTAAAAAAGGTAACAGCATAAAAGGGGTAATCCCATGTTGACATATCTATCAAGCAGTATCTGGGCATCACCGGCGCAGACGCTGGTCAATACTGTAAATGTAGTGGGGGCGATGGGGAAGGGGATTGCCCCCGGAATATGCCAATAACTATGACATTAAGTATCGAATGGGTGTAAAATAACAAACGAGGAGTAAACTTCTTTATCCATTAACTTGCCGGACAATCTGGCTGTGGCGGGGATGAATTATGGCAAGGCGGGAATTTTATCCTCGCAAGAAAGAAAGGGGGACAACACAAATGGAAGCATTAAAAAAGGAAGCCATCAATGTTATTTCCAAAATGCCTGATACGGCAGAAATTGATGATATCATGTACAGGCTTTATGTAATCGACAAGGTTAGAAAAGGCAGGGAAGCTGTTAGACAGGGTGATACCGTGTCTGCCGAGGAATTACAAAAGGAAATTGAATCATGGTAAAATGGTCTGCCCCCGCCAAAAAAGATCTGAGGCAAATTTATGACTACATTGCCAGGGACTCTAAATATTATGCAAAAAATGTTGTACAGAATATTGTAGCAAGGTCTGGGAAAGGGGTCAAGTCTCCGTTTGACTTATGTTGTTGGCTTTAATACATAAAAATATAATAATATCAGCATGTTCGCCTAATCGGGTAAGGGGGAGTTTAACCCCCAGCCCCAACACCACCCGGCATGCGGGTCCGCACCGGGCGTTTCACAGAACTTATCGAGCCATGGCCGGATAATGAATGTTCACCCATAGTACAGGTGTTCATTTGGGTCGGGCGGTTCAATAACGTGCCCCATGCGAACTGCATGTCGAGCAGATCTCCCCGGATAAGGACGTGAACTTTCGCTACATGGTTCGACAAGCTCACCACGCCCTGAGCCTGTCGAAGGGCACAACCGCGGCATTTACCATATCTCCCGAACCCAGGGCTTCGTTGTGTTGTGCTAATTTACCCGGAAACCTGGCCTTGTATGCTGTTTCTGTCCGCCGGCAACACTCAATTGGAAACAGGCATTATGTCTCCCCCATATTTTATCAGAAGATGAAATCATGTCATCTCTGCGGTGAACAGTTACTTTTTTTCAAAGAGTTAAGGTGTTACGAGCTATTTATATTTTTCTATTTTGATATTTTCATTATCCCTCAGCGCCTTTGCCTGCCGCATCGCTTCCTCTGCCATTCCAATAAGGTTTTCAGCCACACATGATTCAGCAAGGCGTAAATAATAGAATGGGTTTCGAGGATCCGCGGAAATTGCCTTTCTAAAGATATCTATTGCCTTAAGATGATAGTGTTCTGCGGCAAGAGAATTCCCAAACCTGTTGTAAAAGGAACCTCGAGACTTTGGGGCTAATCTAACGGCGTTTTCATAGGCAGTATTCGCATCTTCGATCTTCCCCTGTTTCACCAGAACATCACCGAGATTGCAGTTATAAAACGGATTGTCGGGTCTGGACCTCAGGGACTTTTTACAGGCATCTTCAGATCTTTCGTATTGTCCTGTTTTGAAATAGACTTCTCCAATCATGTTGTAAAAGGAGGAGGCTTCCGACGGGTTGATAGCAATAGCCATGTCGTACGCCTTATCGGCGCCGTCAAAATCTCCAGCCGCAATGAGGGCTTCACCCAGACTTGTAAAATACATGGAGGAATCCGGATCCATACGGGTGACCTTTTCAAAGACCTCAACCGCTTTCTCTGCCTGGCCGGCCGTCAGATACGCATTGCCAAGGGTACACAGCAATTCAACATCCTCCGGCTGAGCGGCGGCGACTCTCTCGCAAACATCGACAAGCCTGTCATGCTTCCCTTCCTCCTTGAATATTCTCACCAGTTCATCAAAGGCAAAACCGGTAAAAATTTTTCTTTTCAACTCTGTTTTTAGAAGTTTTTCAAGACAGTCAACGGCGCTGGTCTTCCTTCCACTCTCCATATATGCCCAAGCCAGCGACATGATAATGGACTCATCCTCGGGACTCATCTCCGTCAATTCTTCGTAGAGAACAATCGCCTCGTCAAAGCGCTTTTCCTTCATATAAATATCTGCGAGATCATAAATCTGTTCTTTTGTTGCTTTTCTGTTCATGACCCTTCCGGAAAAAATGGCTTCTGCTCTTTAATGCCGGGTTGCATTCATTTTTACTTTAAATAGACAGGAGAGACGCGTGTCCCACCCTTGCAACAGGTCGGCGTCTCGTCCGGCAGAGTCGCCTTTTGAATACGATTTCGCATAAGATGGATTTTTTGTGACTACTCAGATTATCAGGTTCAAGGTTCGCGGTTCACGGTTGGCCGCCATACCCCTCAATAATTATCGGAAATCCCGATTTTGATGCAGTCGTAAAAAGTCCGAATTTCTGTCGCTTTGTCATTTCAGACCTGATCGGGAATCTATAACTGCGTGTAATTACTGGATTCCAGCGCTATCACCGCCTTGAACTGTGAACTCGAGTAGTTGCGGATTTTCTACATTACACAAATGTGATTTGCAAGTAGAATTCTTGACATCTTTTAAAGATTCTGTGATAAGTGAACTAAATATTCCTCTTCAGGCATTTGCAATGCCATACACCGAAAAAAGATCAATTCTATGCCCCGGTTGCCGGAAACTTATCAACTCGGATGAACCTGATTGCCCCTACTGCGGATTAACGAAACCCGGTCCCAGGTGAACATGTGTTCAACAGCAATGCACAGATCATCCTGGAATGGTTTGATATGCCTTCGCAGCCTAAATTAAAGCTGCGGCAAAGGGAGGTCTCAATGAGTATCATTGCTACAGGGGACGGCGAAAAAGAGCGCTGTCCCTGAGCAGCCTGTTAGCTCCTCATTAAAGACAAAATCTGAAAGATATAATTATGGAGGTATTTCATTGTGGCTATTATATTGAGGTTAGTGTTGAATCGGGCATTAATAGTCTGGCCCTGCTTATTCTTAATTGTGCTAAATGCTCAAGATGCTCCAGCAAAAGATTTTGACGGGGAGTTAAACGCCGGGAAAATCCATAGCCATGAAAGACGAATGGGACCATTTAAAATCAATGAAAGGGATTTTTCAGTAATTCTCAAGGTGTTGAAATACCAGGGTGCTTCAATGGGATTTGATGAAACAGTTGAGTCGTTCTCAATCGTGGATAAAGAAGGAAATGTACATTTTCAGAAGTCGTTCAATGTTGAATATGACGAGGGAGGGTTTACCGAAAGCGCAGGGGTAGGGGCACATGCCCTTGATAGCAGGGGCTTAAGGGGGTTCCGCGTTGAATCAGGAAAGTTGAAAGAAATTATCCCTAAGGGACACGCGGGTGCAGGATTAATTCTATATTACGGTATTGATCCATGTGCACCTTCTTCAGGAGCGTCATGCCAGGTGTTTGCGTTAAAAGGAGATCATTTGGTCTCCCTGTTTTCACCTTTAACTGCTTACGGGCAGATTTATGAACTACCGCATGGAAGCAATCCGAATGCACGGAGACTTTTTGATGGTAATACCATGAGGTTCGGGGTATGGACAGGATGGTTTGAGGTTATTGTCCCCGTTAAGGTATTAGATAGGCTGAGGATATTGCCTTTGCACCATCATTTGACTTATGGTTACGATGCCTTCGATGTGAGGGTTGAGAGAAGACATTCTGAAGAAGAAACCTTTGTAAGATTTTTTAACATTCCTAAGGCATCTTCAATACCGCGGCATGTGATTATAAAGAAGGACACTAAAGTAGAGTTCTTATTGGCATATACAAGGGTTTCAATCGAATCAGGTAGTGCTGGATGTGCGATTTCCATAGACGAGATGCCTTGGCTTAAGGTGCGAATCGATGGTAAAGAGGGATATGTCAGAGATGCGGAAGACCTTTTGGCATTGGGGATACAACCAGCGGGCTAAGTGGGTAAAGAATGGGAAAAATTCGGGGGCCATTGATAAAAAAGAACTTGATGCCGCTATAGCAGACGCGCATGGCAGCGGCTGACCATTTATCAACATTTTTACGATGCAGGAAATAATCCTGCAATTCCCGTTCGGTGATCAGATCAGGCGTTTTACCCTAATAATGGAAATCCATATCTACTTATCGACGATACAAATTTGATGCCTTCGTAAAAAGTC
>JAUWNZ010000100.1 GCA_030612385.1 Pseudomonadota bacterium
TTCCAGCTATTTTTATTCCGACTGTCCCGATATTTACCGCTCGGAACCATGGAACATCCTCAAAACAAAAATTCCCTCTGTCCATTATGTATGTATTTCTGATATCCGGGGTGAGCAGTTCCGCCGGCTTTACAAAACGAAAGAAAGACTAACAGTTATCCCTGATGGCATTGATCCGCCCGAGTTTCTTAAGCTTGCTCCGGATTCCCGGCAGATTATTGACGAGCAGAGACTCTATGAAGTCGATCTCGTTATGTTTCAGCCTTCACGTCTGGTCCCGCGAAAGAATATCGAGCTTGGGTTGAGGGTTGTTTGCGCCTTAAAGAAAAGAGGACTCAATGTCCGTTACCTTATCACAGGCGCCTATAATCCCCATGAACCGGAAGATGTTAAATACTACCACGGACTTCAGAAGACAGCAGAGGATTTGGAGATTACACGTGATGTAATTTTTTTCACTGAATATCGGATGAAAGACGGGAGGAAGGTTGTCATGGATCAGACATTCATCCACGATTTGTACCTTGTCGCCGATATTCTTTTTATGCCAAGTCTATCGGAAGGATTCGGCCTTACACCTCTTGAAGCCGGAATCATTAAACTCCCGATCGCCTGCTCAGACATTCCGCCATTTCTGGAGACCGGCGGAGATCACATATGCGCCTTTTCCGTTACCGACACCCCGGACCGGATAGCCGATAAAATTATCCGGTTCCTCGCAAAAATCCCAACACACAACATGTATCGGAAAGTGATAAAAAATTATACATGGGATTCCATTTATCGAGATCATATGGAGTCTTTATTAGGAAATGTCATAAAACCCAACAAAAGGCTATGAGCTTTTCCGGGTTAGGAGGAAGATACTATGCGTGTGGCAATGTATTATAATAACAGAGATGTGCGGCTGGAGGAGATGCCAGCGCCGGAGATCGGCCGTGGCGAGATACTGGTAAAGGCAATAGCAAGCGGCATCTGTGGAAGTGATGTAATGGAATGGTATCGTATCAAAAAGGCTCCGCTGGTTTTGGGCCATGAGATGGCGGGGGAGATAGTCGAGGTGGGAGAAGGCGTTGAGCGTTATAAAACCGGAGACAGGGTGTTTGTCTCCCACCACATACCCTGCAATACTTGCCATTACTGCCTGAGAGGATATCATACCTGTTGTGAGACTCTGCACACCACAAACTATGATCCCGGTGGTTTTGCCGAATATATAAGGGTTCCCGCTCTCAACACAGACCGCGGCGTGTTCCCGCTTCCCGATGAGGTCTCATTCGAAGATGGTGTGTTTATCGAACCGCTTGCATGCGTTATTCGTGGACAAAGAACCGCGAATATCCGGCCGGGACAATCTGTGCTTATCCTCGGCAGCGGTATCTCCGGGCTACTTCATCTATTGTTAGCCCGCGCCCTGGGTGCGGGACGGATAATTGCCACAGACGTTGATGAATATCGTTTGCGGATGGCACGGCAATTTGGGGCGAGCGCTGTAATTCGCGCCCATGAAGATGTCCCTGCCCGGTTGCGTCAGATCAATGAAGGAAGACTCGCCGATCTCGTAATTATCTGCACAGGGGCTCGCCCCGCTTTCACACAAGCGCTGCAATCCGTGGATCGTGGAGGCACCATTCTCTTCTTTGCCACGACAGAGCCGGGTATCGACCTTCCGGTTCCGGTTAATGAATTCTGGCGCAATGAGATAAAACTGATGCCCTCTTATGGCAACAGCCCTCTGGATGCCATAGAGGCAATAGAGCTGATTCGAGCCGGTCGCGTGCGTGTGGATGAGATGGTCACACACAGGCTGAGCCTGGAAGAGACCGGGCTGGGTTTCCGGCTTGTCGCCGAGGCAAAAGAATCGATAAAGGTAATCATTGAACCGCAGAAATAGTCTGATGGAAACACTCTTCATGCCAAGTTGCATTCATTTTTTTAACAGACAGGTACGGAACTCTGAAATTAGAAAATAGAAATTGGGTATGAATTTAGCTCTTTGAAAAAATTGACAGGATTAACAGGATATTCAGGATTAAAACATCAAAACTTATCCTGTAAATCCTCTCTCAGGTATGACTACTCAGGTTGGCAGGTTCACGGTTAGTGTGTCATCATAACCTAACCCGGACAAGCCGAAAAAAGGCTGTGCTGGGGGGTGTAGGGGTCGGATTTATCCGACCCGATGCCACGATCATCCTGCGGGTACGATAAATCGAACCCCTGCAATTTCTGAGTTTACCTATCTGCATGCGGGCGCGCACAGGCAGGTCTCCCAAATTTCTACTTTCCAATTTCAAGTTTCAAGCTGTAAACCACTATCAAAAGCCTTTTCGCTTGAGTCTCGAATAATAGCTGCCCGATGTGTAAATGGCGCCCAGGGGATTGTGCCCCATAACCCTGTCCTTGGCGGCCAGAACTGTTGTTGGCGCCTCGGCATATTTGAAAAACAGAGAATCGTGTCCGACGCACAGGCCAAGTACTATATTGAAATGTGTCTCTGCATCATTGACGACCCTGGCCTGAAGGATCGGATTGCACATCGCCTCGTATTCCCCTATTCTTACCTTTTCATCATCCTTAATGTCTATTTCTTCCTTGGGAGTCGAACCAACCTTGCATATAACTGAAACTACCTCGAATCCCTGAGATTCCAGTACCTGAGCAGTGAGCTTTCCTTCCCTCGACAACCCTACACAGAAAACAAGACCCAGCCGGGTATATCCCATCTTATGGGCAAATTCGCAGATCTCCTGAATTCTCGGCTTTGTTGGATGCAAGATATATGGACTTTGATCCCTGTCGGCGTAACACTCCGCCTCCTGTATCGAGGCCTGTCTGGCAAATTCCAGAATATCCTTCTTACGATACTCATTCCTTGCCTCTTCGACAAGTTTCCTCTTGCTCAGGGTTGGACACCCTTTGGGTCCCTTTCCCTGCGGTCTATTGCATGCCCTTTCGGCAAATGGCAGCGCACAATTGGCGCAATCCGATAAAATGTTTTTCGACATTGCTAAGACTCCTTTTTAAACTGAGCAACCTGATTTACATGTTTCTATACCCATTCCTGCCCACCTTCAAGGTAAAAATGGTCTTGCAATCCAATCCAGTGTGGTTTAGACTCCCGTAGCTTTTTTGGAGGAGAGATGATATGCACAACCCGAATTTTAGTTCAGGGCCTTGCGGCAAGAGACCGGGATGGAGTTTTGATAGCCTGAAGGATGCTCCCCTTGGGCGTTCCCATCGCAGCGCTCTTGGCAGGCAAAAGTTGAAAAAGGCCATATATGAAAGCAAAAAGATTTTAAGAGTCCCGGAAGATTATTTGTTAGGGATATTTCCCGGATCGGATACCGGCGCCTTTGAAGCTGCCATGTGGACGCTTCTTGGTCCCAGACCTGTTACTGTGCTTGTGTGGGAAAGTTTCAGCGCCGGCTGGGCTAACGACATCAGGAAAGAATTGAAACTCAACCCGACTGTTCTCGAAGCGCCTTACGGTAAGATACCGGACTTGAACAAGGTCGACTGGGGAAGTGACGTGGTCTTTGTTGTCAACGGAACCACCAGCGGGGTCAAAATTCCTGACTGGAACTGGATTCCGCATGAAAGAGAGGGTTTGTCTCTCTGCGATGCCACAAGCGCGGTATTTGCGATGGATATTGACTGGTCAAGAGTCGATGTATTGACCTATTCCTGGCAGAAATGTCTTGGTGGTGAAGCCGCTCACGGGGTGCTTATCTTAAGCCCGAAGGCCATCGAAAGGATGGAATCCTATGATTCCCCCTGGCCGATGCCAAAGATATTCCGAATGAAAAAGGGTGGAAGTGTCAACAGGTCTATCTTTGAAGGAGACACCATAAATACACCGTCGATGCTCTGTGTTGAAGATTATCTTGATGCGATCAAGTGGGCCGGCGATATAGGGCTGGAAGGTCTCATCGATAGAAGCAAATCCAATCTCAATGTAATAGAAGAATGGGTTGAAAAGACAGGCTGGATAGATTTTCTTGCCGAATCAGGAGAAATTCGTTCCAGCACCTCTGTTTGTCTTGTGATTACAAGCGCTAAATTCAAGTCCTTTTCAGAGGAAGACAGGACAGGCTTTGTTAAGAGTATTGCAGGCAGGATGAGCAAAGATAATATTGCTCATGATGTAAACTCTTACAGGGACGCCCCTGCCGGATTCCGTTTCTGGTGCGGTCCAACCATTGAACCGTCGGATATAAAGACAGCTATTGAGGCATTGGAAATATTATACTATGAGGAGACCTCTCAATTGTGAGGGTTAAAAATATATAGTATAGAAATTTCCATTTTTCATAGTGTTATTGTTTTATCGGCACGATGTAGGGGCAAATCTTGTATTCGCCCTAATCAGGGCGATCACAAGAATCGCCCCTACGAAAAAACGATATAATCACAACCTGAAAGTCCGCCCGAAGGGCGCTAATTCATCTTTCCGACAACCATTTAAATAATGAAAAAGAAGATTAAATCCACCTTTTTGGCCGGTATTGCCGGTATTATCCCGATAATGCTGACGGCCTATATACTTTTTTTCCTGATAAAGATGATGGATAATCTGCTGAAGATTATCCCGGCCGGATTTCAACCTGACGAATTGCTTCCATTTCATATACCCGGACTTGGCATTATAATCACACTAATATTGATCTTTGTTATCGGCCTTATTATCAAAAGTTACATAGGCAACAAACTTGTCGTGTTAGGTGAATGGTTTGTTGGCAAGATTCCCTTTGTAAGGGGTATTTATCAGGCGTTAAAACAGCTTGTTGATGCTATTTTCGGTGACAAATCCCAGAGCTTTAAAAAGGTGGTTTTAATAGAGTATCCCCGCAGGGGGATGTATGCTCTCGCCTTTGTGACAAGTGAAACCAGTGGAGAGGCTCAGGACAGGACAGATCAGAGATGTATAAATCTGTTTATCCCAACCACGCCAAACCCGACATCAGGCTTCTATATAATGGCGCCTGAAGATGATGTGAAACATATGGATATGACTGTGGAAGAAGCCTTCAAACTTATCATCTCCGGCGGCATAGTTTCCCCCAACAAACATACGGGAAATAAGTCAGGTTTATAATTTGGCAACCGTTCACAGATTCAGAGGTTCAACTGTTGTAGGGGCAATCCTATGTGATTGCCCTAATTTGCAGGGCAGGCACACGGGCCTGCCCCCTACAACCATGAATCCTCCAACCCTGAATCTGAGTAGAACATAAATTGCCACGACTGCAGCGCTCAAAAGGAGGAAAGGAATGCATATTACGGCTGAAAGCATCAAGATTGGACATCCCGACATGGTAGCCGATACCATTGCGGCGAATATCATA
>JAUWNZ010000141.1 GCA_030612385.1 Pseudomonadota bacterium
TCTTTGTGCTCTTTTTTATTTCGCTCTGCGTCGGTGGTTCTACAGTGGAAAGAGTAGTTCTTATCATCATCTTCATACTGCTGTTCTTTATCTTTCTTGAATTGATCTTTCGTGAGGTTAAGGTCGGAGATGATAGTATTAAGATAAAAAAACTCTTCAGGAAAAAAGAACTCGAGTGGGAAGATATTACCAACATTGATGCCGTTATCGCACAGAAAAGGGTATATCTGTTGTTGTCCACGACAACGGGATTTCATGTCCTGTCCAATGTTTACGGGAAATTTACCGTCCTGCTTCAGGAAATTGTTGATAATGTTGATGGGAAAATGGTGGAGGATAAGGTTCGGAATCTTCTCAAACACCCCATAAAAAAGTTATCGAATATAATTCTGGCCTGGTTTGCGGCTATTGTCCTTTTAGGGATAATTTATGCCAGGCTGTTTCCTCTTTAACTGCTCAGGTTCAAAGTTCAAGGTTGCTTTGGGAGGAGATTTGCTTTTTGTCTTGTATACTTTTCGCGTCAATCAGGGAGCCATTTGCCGGGCCTCAATGTCTCCCGCCAGGTTTTCATTGCTCCCTAACCGTGAACTGTGAACCTTGAACCTGACAACCTGGATAGTTACCGAAACAATAGTTTTATCTTAGTGCCTTGGTGTCTTAGTGGCTGAGTAGTTACTTTCCTTTCTAACTGTTTTTCAGACGAGGAGTGTGTTTGCTGTGGATGTGCGGAATTCCGATGAGACAATCATAAACGAAGGAGTTCAGGCATCGTCATTTCCATGCCTCGAAGATATTATCGGGAAAGAGCTTGAGGATATCGTTACTTTACTCTGTTCGAGCGGTACGGAGAAGAGCAGAGTATATGAAGAGGTATTACTGATGGTTGAAAGGAGCTTGATCAAGATAGCCTTGAAGCGTTCCAACAATGTGAAGACCGGCGCCGCGGATTTCCTCGGGATAAACAGGAATACCCTCCACAAAAAGATGAACAAGCTTGGAATCAATTAGTCAGGCTGAAGGTAGATAGGCTATTAGGCTGTAGATAGTTAGTTTCTTGCTAACAGCCTTCAGTCTTCAGCCTAAGCAACCTAAACCTGACAGTTTTCAGCCTTTAGCCTATTCACCTGAGTAGACCCTAAAACCTTGCTTAAAAACTGTCCCGTTATGGAGTCTTTTTCCCCCGCCACCTCCTCAGGGGCGCCGGAAGCAACGATCCTTCCCCCATCATCTCCTCCTTCAGGGCCAAGGTCAATTATATAATCGGCAGATTTGATCACATCCAGATTATGTTCGATCACCACCACAGTATTCCCCATATCCACCAATATCATTAAGACATCGAGAAGCTTCTGAATGTCGGCAAAGTGAAGACCTATAGTCGGTTCATCGAGAATATAGAGGGTGCTTACCATCGTTCGTTTCCCGAGTTCTCTTGCCAGTTTTATCCTCTGAGCCTCTCCACCGGAGAGTGTCGTCGCGGACTGCCCAAGTTTTATGTATCCAAGACCTACATCGAAGAGAAGTTGCAGATTTGATCTTATTACAGGAACATTATCGAAAAATGAAAGCGCCTGATTTACGGTCATATCAAGGACATCCGCTATATTCTTCCCCTTGTACTTAATCTCTAAAGTGTCCCTGTTGAATCTCTTTCCGTGACACACATCACACGTTACATAAATGTCAGGCAGAAAGTGCATCTCCATCTTTATCAAACCGTTTCCCCTGCATGATTCACATCTTCCCCCTTTGACATTGAAACTGAACCGACCCGGCTTATATCCTCTGATCCTCGATTCCGGAAGCCTGACGAAAAGATCTCTGATATGGGTAAAAGCTCCTGTGTACGTTACAGGATTTGATCTGGGAGTACGCCCTATCGGCTGCTGGTTTATGGCAATAACCCTGTCGATTCCACCCATGTCTCTTATATGTTTTACCTTTCCCACCCGGCCTCTATATCTGTATAGCCTCCGGGCGAATGCCTTATAAAGAGTTTCAATAACCATGGTGCTCTTTCCTGAACCCGATACGCCCGTCACACATGTAAAGACCCCCACAGGAATCTTTATATCTATATCTTTCAGATTATTTTCGTGGGCGCCTTCAAGAATTATATGGCGACCCTTGATATCTCTTCGTCTGTCGGGCACCGGTATGGACAGCCTTCCCGAAAGATATTTACCTGTCAGAGACTTGTTGCTGTTACAAATCTCTTCCGGTGTGCCCTGAAAGACAACCCTGCCCCCATTCAATCCTGCTCCGGGCCCCATGTCGACAATATAATCCGACGACATCATCATCTGGGCATCATGTTCCACTACGAGAACCGTATTCCCCATATCCCGCAGACGCTCAAGTGTTGAAATAAGCCTGGCATTGTCCCTCTGGTGCAGGCCGACTGTAGGTTCATCCAGTACGTAAAGAACGCCGACCAGCCCGGAACCTATCTGGGTGGCAAGATTAATGCGCTGCCATTCTCCGCCGGAAAGGGTGCCGGATGACCTGGCAAGACTGATATAGTCCACACCCACATCGAGGAGAAACCTGAGCCTTTCCTTTATCTCTTTCAGTATCCTTTCAGATATGACGGCATCCTGATCCGACAGGGAGAGCATATCAAAAAACTTCATGCACTCCCTGATCGACATCTTACACACTTCATATATGTTCTTTCCCCCGACGGTTACGCACAGATTCTCCTTTTTCAGCCTGGCGCCACGGCAGGCGGGACATTCTCTTACATTGATATACCTTGCCAGCTCCGTTCTTATATGGTGGGAATCGGTCTCACTGTATCGCCGGTCAAGATTACGTATTATACCTTCAAATGGCCTGCTGTAAAAATACCTCCTGCCATTCCTGTCAAAATAGAATTTGATCTCTTCATCTCCTGAACCGTACAAAAGGGCTGTTCTGGTCTTTTCCGGCAACTGATTGAATGGAATGTTGATATCAAATCGGTAGTGTTTGGAAAGAGTATCCAGCATCTGGTAAAAGCGAAGAGAACTTCTCTTTTCCCATGGAGCGATAGCGCCCTCCCTTATGGAAAGTTCTTGATTAGGGACGATCAGATCCTCGTCGAAATACATTTTGGTTCCCAGACCGCCACAGTCGGGACAGGCGCCGTAAGGGCTATTGAAAGAGAATGTCCTTGGCGTCATTTCAGCTATGCTGACGCCGCATTTCGGACAGGCATGCCTCTCACTGAAGATAATCTCTTCACCGTTGTCGACGGCAATCCTGACAAGTCCCCCTGAAAGACCCGCGGCGATCTCGAGGGAATCCCTCAACCGTTCTCTTATCCCATCCTTCATGATGAGTCTGTCGATCACGACATCGATATCGTGGCGTTTATTCTTGTCCAGGTCAATGTTTTCCGCAATATCCAGAGTCTTCCCGTCAACCCGGATCCGAACAAAGCCGTCACTGCTTAATTTCTTTAATCTTTTCTGAAATTCACCCTTTTTCCCCATGACAATGGGGGACATGATGTTTATCTTTGTCTTTTCAGGAAAGCAGAGGATGTTATCCAGCATTATGTCAACGGTCTGGGCCCTGATCTCTCTGCCACATTCAGGACAGTGAGGCACCCCTATACGGGCATATAAAAGACGGAGGTAATCGTATATCTCGGTTACCGTTCCCACCGTCGAACGGGGATTCCGGCCCGCTATTCTCTGCTCGATGGCTATGGCGGGGGACAGGCCCTCTATCGATTCGACCTCGGGCTTGTCTAACTGGCCGATAAACTGCCGCGCGTAGGTGGAAAGCGATTCCACATATCGTCTCTGCCCCTCCGCATAGATCGTATCGAAGGCGAGCGATGACTTGCCGGAACCGCTGACACCGGTTATTACAACGAGCTTATCTCTGGGAATGTCGATATTTACATTTTGAAGGTTGTGCTGGCAGGCGCCCTTTATTTTTATATATTTCATTTGTTTAGGTTGTTTAGGCTGTAGGCTGTTAGGCTGAAGGTGGAAGGTATCCTTTAAGTGCTAAAAAGAATGAACATTCAACATCGAACATCGAACGTCGAACGTCGAATAATGATGTCGCTCCGCTCCTCCTTTTCCCATTCAAAATTCGATGTTGGACGTTCGATGTTCGATGTTCATTCTTTTTTCCCTACAGCCTTACCTCTATATATGATTTTTTTCTCAGTTCCCCCATCCACTCAAAAAACTTTTTCTCAATCTTTACATTGCTTATTTTGTCCTTGATCTCCTCGCGAACCCATTCGAGTGACTTTATCCCGGCGCCTCGTCTGTCTGTAACCTTGATGATATGAAAACCTACAGGGGATTCGATA
>JAUWNZ010000043.1 GCA_030612385.1 Pseudomonadota bacterium
GTATCTCACTTATTTTATAGGCACAAAACTCCTGCCGGAGCCGCAGACTAAGTCAAATCCCGGTGAGCTGCTGCGAACTATCGGTTTCGCGAGTTCACCCGGCCTGATTCGAGTATTAGGAATTATTCCGGCGCTGACAAAATTGATCTTTCTTGTGGCTTCGGTCTGGATGCTGGTCGCGATGGTAATCGCTGTCAGGCAGGCGCTTGATTATCAAAGCACGTTGCGGGCCGTGGGCGTCTGCGCGATCGGGTGGGGCATTCAGGTATTGGTATTCGCCCTTTTTCTTTCTATTTTTGGAGGTTCCCAGCTCGGCGGATAAAGTCGGAAACGGGAATGAGGGAGAAAAAGGGATTCATTTCATGCTATCGGTCAGGGCAATCTTGATTACCTCATCCATTTTTTCCACCAGATGAAATCTCATTTCTTTTCTCACTTTCAGGGGAATGTCCTCCAGGTCTTTTTCGTTTTTCGCCGGCAAGATTACAGTGGATATTCCAGCCCTTTTGGCTGCCAGGATCTTCTCTTTTATCCCACCCACCGGCAGCACCAGTCCCCTCAAGCTTATTTCACCTGTCATGGCCACATCGGACCTCACCGGCTTTCCGGTAAGAAGTGAAGTGAGCGCGGTAAATATAGTCACCCCTGCTGACGGTCCATCCTTTGGTGTGGCCCCGGCAGGAACATGCAGATGGATGTCACTTGTTTCATAGAAATCCTCCGGGATGCCAAGTTCCTTTGTCCTGGATCTCACATAACTCAATGCCGCCTGGGCAGATTCCTGCATCACATCTCCAAGCTGGCCGGTCAATGTGAGGGTCTTTTTGCCTCTCATCCTGGTGGCCTCAATAAACAGGATATCTCCTCCGGACGGTGTCCATGCGAGGCCGGTGGCAACCCCGGGAACGGATGTTCTCTCGGCGATCTCGGAAAAGAATTTGACAGGGCCCAGGAACCGCGAGACCGTTTCCTCATTTACCAGGACAGGTTCTGTCTTTCCTTTTACTACTTCCACTGCCACCCCCCTGCACACCGCGGCTATCTCACGCTCAAGATTTCGCAGCCCTGCTTCCCTGGTATAGTCACTGATGATCTTCTTGATGCCGTCATCTTCAAACCGGAGATAAGAATCGCCAAGGCCATGTTCTTCCAACTGCCTCGGAATAATGAAGCGCGTGGCAATTTCAAGCTTTTCCTCCTCGGTATAGCCTGAAAGTTCCAATACCTCCATCCTGTCTCTGAGCGGTTGCGGGATTGGTTCTAATTGATTGGCCGTGGTGATAAACATCACACGGGAAAGATCGAAATCGACTTCGAGGTAGTGATCGGAGAAGGCGCTGTTCTGCTCCGGATCGAGTACCTCCATGAGGGCGGCCGATGGATCTCCCTGATAGCTTGCCCCCATCTTGTCTATCTCATCCAGCATAAACAGAGGATTGTTGCTTCCAGCTTTCCTTAACCCCTGTATGATCCTGCCAGGCAGGGCTCCCACATAGGTTCTCCGGTGCCCCCTGATCTCAGCCTCATCCCTGACTCCTCCCAGGGAGACTCGCACAAATTTTCTGCCAAGGGCGCGCGCGATTGACTTGCCGAGCGAAGTCTTTCCGGTGCCTGGAGGTCCTGAAAAACAGAGGATGAACCCTTTCGTGCTTTTCTTTAGTTTCTGAACAGCGAGATACTCGAGGAGCCTCTTTTTGACCTTCTCCAGGTCATAATGATCTTCATCGAGCACACGGGAGGCCGCTGTTATATCCAGGGTATCTTCGGTGCTTATCGACCAGGGCAGTTTCACAAGCCAGTCAAGGTAGGTCCGGGAGACGGAGTACTCGGCTGCTTGCGGGGGCATCACGGAGAGCCGGTCAAGCTCCCTTTCCGCTGCTTTGTTCGCCTGTTCCGGGAGGTTTGCTGTTTTCAGCTTTTCTCTAAGCTCTTCTATCTCTGCCGTTTTTTCATCTTTTTCGCCCAACTCCTTCTGGATCGCCTTGAGCTGTTCCCGGAGATAGTATTCCCTTTCCTTCTTGCTCATCTCACTTTTAAGCTGGGATTGTATCTTGTTTCCCAGTTCCATAATCTCCAACTGGCGATTGAGAAATACAATCACCTTTTCCAGCCTCTTTTTTACGCCTACCGTTTCAAGAATATCCTGCTTTTCCTTTAATGTTACGTTGAGATTGGATGCCGCGGCATCTGCTAAAAAATCAGGGTCGTCGATCTCCGTTATTTCCATTAACATCATACCGGCCTCCGGAGAGAGATTAGGAAGAAGGCCCACTATTTTTTGGAAAAGACTCTTCGTGTTTAGCATCATTGCCTCTATCT
The DNA here is from genome assembly GCA_030612385.1 of Pseudomonadota bacterium. Lineage (GTDB taxonomy): Bacteria > Desulfobacterota > Syntrophia > Syntrophales > JADFWA01 > JAUWNZ01. The sequence continues at coordinate 2,320 of JAUWNZ010000043.1, forward strand.
CAGTGTCCTTTGTCGTCTCTTCAGAAAGGGTCGATACCCTGGCCCTTAGATAGGGGTCGGTCTGGCTTATTTCTTTTAACACAATCCTTGATATCCCCCGCACAAGGAGCCTTACAGTCCCATCCGGCGCTTTGAACATCTTAAGCACCAGAGCGGCAGTCCCCACGTTATAAATGTTTTCAGGGCCATATTCGCCGGCATCCGGATCCTTCAAACCAACCAGTCCCAATATCTTGTCTTTTAGAAGTGCGTCATTTACAAGCTTTAAGTGCTTCTCATCGGATACTATAAGTGAGATTATCATCCGGGGGAACACCAATATATTTTTTAGAGGGAGCACGGCCAATTCCTCGGGCACCTTGATTTCCTGATCACCTGACTCTTGCGAATCTTTTGCTCCAACCTTAATCATTTTTTATCTCCTCCGATATTCTTGGGGTGTGGTTATAATCTACTCTCCAGGAACCTCTTTCACCTTTGGAAGTCTGATACGAAGTATTCCCTGTTTGTACGTAACGCTCGCGTCCTCCTGATTTATGGGTGCTGTCAAGAAAAGTTCTCTTTCAAAAACTCCGTGATCGATCTCCATTTGATGGAATCTTATTAGAGGTAAATGAGCAGGGTCCGATCTCCTGCCCCATATCCTGAGTCTGTTCCCGGTCAGCGTCACATTGATGTCATCCTCATTCATTCCCGCCAGTTCCACAACGATCACTACTTCATCCGGCGATTCGTAAACATCGGTTGCCGGCCTCCACACCGGTGTCGGATAGAAGCGGTATCTTTCATATCGTAACATTATTTCCATAGCGCTGTCTCCTGAATTTGAAAGTCCCCAAGTCTCTGCAACTTATTGAAATTACAGATAGACTATCAGAAATTTACTTTTGCCTCACACATGAAACGAAGGAATATAAAAAATTGACTTAGCCATATCGTCTCACAATGGTTTCAAATAAATAACGCACACTCATGCCTTTGCGAAGACATTCAATGAAGATTGTAGAAACAGGGTGCGGCAATAGACTCAGTAATCCGGCAGTTCTAATGGCGCTCCTGTCATGTCGCCGCTTAATGGAAAGGACATTTTTAATTGTTTCCTCATTGTTGGATGAAATCATATCGGCCAGCCCCCTTCCTGAAGCAAGAGCAAAAAAAATTCCTTCTCCCGTCAAGCCGGACGCAAAACCTCCCGCATCTCCAATGAGATAAGTATGATCAAAACAATGACCTCTATAATCCGCATTGATAGGATGAGCTCTGAAAGGGGTATTTATCGTCAACCCGTGAGTTTTCTTCAGCCAGTGTAGAAACCCCTCCCTGGCACGATGGACGTTTATCGGGTAAAAACCTTCAAATCCAAATCCGACTGCCGTGCTCTCTTCATGGGGGAATATCCAGCCGTAGCCGCACCCAAAAAGCCTTGCGTCAAAAAACCACTCCATCTTTGAAAGCGACGAGGGAACAGAAGTTTGCCACGCAACAATAATCTGTTTTGAGGGAATTTTGAGATGCCGTCTTACCAAGGATCTGCTGCCATCTGCTCCAACAAGGTAATGGTAATCGTACCGCCTGCCGTCCTCTGTAATAACCGCATTGTCTTTTATTTTTACAACCTTGGCTGTTTCTACTCTTGCGCCAGCCTTTAGCGCCCTTTCAAACAGCCGGCGGCTGAGCTCTTTACGGTCAATCGTAAAGACAATGGGGGTGTTTGCTTTAAGCTCCGTTGTTCCATAGGGTGTATGAATAGTATGCGAAGCAAAAGACCTTTCTACAATCTCCTCGGGAACACCCTCCTTAAAGTCCTTCAGGGTCACCCCCCCTGCGCAAAGCTTCTCTGCAGGATAAGGATGCTTCTCAAGAACGAGCACCTCCTTCCCCTTCTTTGCCAGGTGATAGGCACAATTCAAGGCAGCGGGTCCGCCTCCAACTATAAGGATATCGCTCATTTCAACCTTCATCGTTATCTTTTCATAACCAGCCTCTGCTCCTCTCTTGGTACATACCACTTGGTGAAATTGTGCCCAATGCCGATGGGGGCCGGTTCAATCCCGCGGAATCGGGCATTGATGATAGGAAGCGCGTCGGGAACGTATAGAAATGTGCATGGCTGTTCCTCCGTCAGGATATCCTGTATCATGTCATAGAATCTTTTCCTTTCGTTTCGATCAAAGGTGCTCCTTCCCTTTTCAAGCAGTACATCGACCTCATTATTTTTAAAGGATATAAAATTCAACTCAGCCGGTCCCATCTTGCTCGAGTGCCATACGTCATAGATGTCAGGATCAAGAGGGACTGTCCATCCGAGAATTGTTGCATCGAACTTTCGTTTATTAATGAACTGTTTTATGAAGGCAGCCCATTCTATTATTCTTATCTTTACACTTATTCCGATATCGGCAAGCCGTCTCTGGATAATCTCGGCGCACTTTGCGCGTAGTTCGTTTCCCTGATTCGTTATAATCTCAAAGGCGAGGGGTTCCCCGTTTTTGTCTAAGATACCATCGCCATCGGTATCTTTCCAGCCCCCTTCCGCAAGGAGGTGTCTCGCTTTTTGAGGGTTATACGGGTATTTCTTAACGCGAGGATTATATGCCCAGGTATTGGGCGTGAAAGGGCCTGTCGCCACCCTTCCCAGACCCAGAAGAACACCCTGGATAATTTCCTCTTTATTAATCGCATAGCTGATGGCCTGCCGCACATATTTCTCCTTGAAGAGTGGACTTTTGAGGTTATATCCGAGATAGGTGTACGAAAAGGAGGGGTAGCGGTACTTGTTGAAATTTCTGCGGAAGAGGCTGTTTTCTGTTTGTCTCGCATACTGGAGAGGTGTAAGATTCATCCGGTCGATCCCTTTTGCGCGCAATTCAAGGAACATGGTTGCCGTGTCCGGTATTATACGCATAATGTACCCATCGATGTAGGGTCTTCCTTCAAAGTAATCGGGATTAGAAATGAGGACTATTTTCTGACCGGTTTTCCATTCCTTGAACATGTATGGTCCGGTTCCGACAGGGCGGCGTGAGAGAGGGGTGCTTGTGATATCCTTTCCCTTAAGAAGATGCCCGGGAAGTACGGAGGCGCTCCAACTCGTGAGAGCAGGGGCAAATGGCCTGTCATAAGTTACTCTGAAGGTATAATCGTCGAGTACCTCCGCCTTCTTTACCTTGAGAAAATCACCGGAATAGGCGGTTGGGGTTCCTGGATCTATGGTAACATGATAGGTAAAAAGAACATCATCGGAGGTAAAGGGATGACCGTCATGCCATTTCACGCCCTTTCTTAAATGGAAAGTGATCACCAGCCCATCTTTTGAAATATCCCAGGATCTGGCCAGATCACCCACTATATTCAAGTCCTTGTCGTATTTTACAAGGCCGTTGTAGATCATTGAAGCAATGCCATGAGAGGCGCTGTCCGTGGAGAGTAGCGGGATCAGGTTGCTGGCATCTCCGATAGAACCTTCCACCATGATATCACCGTAAGCGGGAGCTGTTTCGGACACTTTTCCATTTTTGACAGACCCTTTATCTGTTGTATTACTACCACAGCCGCAGGTCGTCAGGAGAAAAAATATTGTCAGGCTAAAAATTATGGGACCGAGGCGCCTCATGATTGGCAATAATTTATCCTATCCTGATCTCTATTGCAATGTGATTTTGCAAGCGTTTACCGCAAAGCTCTCAGAGAGCGCAGAGAAACTATTCTTGTAAGCCGGGAGCTAAAGTCGTTTCGCTCTAATTTTAAGTTTTTCATATCAAAAAATGAAATAATTAAAAACCCTCCCTCCCCTTTGAGGGGGAGGGGCGAGGTGGGGGCGAAAAACCCCGGTTTATCGAGCTATTACGTTCAACGGTTAAAAGCTGTCAACCGTGAACCATTTTAAAGATTTATTGACAATGCATTGATTTTAAATTAAATGTGTCTTGGATAAACCCCATTGGGAAACATTTCAACGATGTAGAAACGGGAGAATCAAAGTGAAGGAAATTTCAGATGTTACTATGGCGGATATTGGAGGCAATTTTCACGGAGGCCTCCTCGATATGATCTCGAATTCGGGTGCAATGGTTCAGTTTGTGTTGCTGTTGCTGCTGTTCTTTTCCATTATCTCATGGGCGATTATCCTGACGAAATACAGGATCATTAGAAAGACGAAAAAGGAAAATGACATGTTTATAGAGGCTTATATGGGAAGCACCAAGATGTCAGACGTGTTCCCAGAATCAAGGAAGTTCAAGTATTCCGCCGTTGCCGAGGTATTTAGAGCGGGATATGTTGAGCTTGGGAAGATAAGCAAAACTAAAAGAGAATCACTGGCCGCGGAAGAAGTGACCGGCGAGGGAAGCCCCATAGAAATGCGTGGATTTGATAATGTTGAACGGGCGCTGAACAGGGCCTGCGGTTCTGAAACCACAAAGCTGGAAAGCGCTCTCGGTTTCCTTGCGACAACGGGAAGCATATCTCCTTTTATAGGTCTTTTCGGCACAGTATGGGGAATAATGAATGCCTTTAGAGGTATCGGAGCAAGAGGCTCAGCGACACTGGCCGTTGTTGCTCCCGGAATATCAGAGGCGCTTATTGCCACAGCTGCAGGCCTGGCAGCAGCCATTCCCGCCGTTATCTTCTATAATTACTATTTGAGACATATCAGGACCATAACGATAGAGATGGATAATTTTGCCTCTGAATTCCTGAATATTGTTGAAAGACGTTACCTGAAATGAGAAACTCAAGAAACCGCAGCACCTTCAACGATGGGCCTATGTCTGATATCAATGTGACCCCGCTTGTCGATGTCGTTTTAGTACTTTTGATAATCTTTATGGTCACTGCGCCTATGCTCCAGATGGGGATAGACGTCAATCTTCCGCGGGTAAAGGCGAGGACTGTAGACGTAAGTGAAGAAAAGCTTATCCTTACCATAAACAACAAAAGAGAGATATTTATAAACAGGTATAAAACCCCAATGTCCAATCTCAAAACAAAACTGGAAAGCATCTTCGAAAGCAGGATAGACAGGGTGGTTTTTATGCGTGCCGACAAGGATGTTCCTTACGGATTTGTTGTTCAGGTTATGTCTGAAGTCAGAAAAGCGGGCATAGATAAGCTGGGAATGATTACTGAACCACCGGAGAAGTCGAAATGACGTTTTATGAAAAGCTAAAAGATGATGATATAAGTCTTAACAGCATGACCGTCTTTTCTTTTTTGCTTCATGCGCTTGTTCTTTCTATTATTTTTTTTTCGCCCTCCATGCCCACTCCAAGATGGACATTTGGCCCCGTATATTCCGTTAATCTGGTAAGCCCCCCAGCGCACCTCATGGATAAAAAGGCGGTCACGTCCCTTTCAGAGGACATAATCGGGATGGATTCCGGTAATAATTCAGTAGTTCTGAGAAAGGATGTCAAAAAGATATCATTCCCGCCTATCACAACTATTACCGCCCTGAAGAAGAATACTTCTCATAAAAGGAGCATATCAGGAAAAGTTGGGGAGGCGGGAGATATGGGGCGAAGAAGCTCATCTTCAGCCAATACATCGGGGCCGACAGCCCAAGGGGAAGCTGCCGGGATGAGTATGAATATGAGAGTCTATTATTCCACTATCTGGTCTATGATTAAAGGAAAGTGGGCGCTTCCGGGGGGTATAGTCCCCGATGATAATATAGAGGCTGTTCTAAGCGTAAAAATCCTGAGAGATGGAGTGGTTACTAATCTCAGCTTTGAAAAACGGTCAGGGAACAGATACTTTGATGAATCTGCCATGAGGGCGATCAAAAAAGCAAGTCCATTCCCCCCCTTGCCGGAGTGGATAAAGGCTAAGAATATTGAGGTTGGGCTAAGGTTTCATTCGTCGGAACTAAGGTGATTAGCGTCTGAACGAAAAGGCTGTTCAGACACAGTTTTGAGTTTTGGGTTTCGAGTTTTAAGTTAAAAAAAGAAAGCAACCTCAGCGAGTTTGAATTTTCCCTCGTTCCCAGGCTTTGGCCCCTGCCGTTATCCCGAAAAACAAGCTGGACAATGGCAAAGAATGTTGTTATAGATTACTTTATGAAAACTATAACAATAAAACAAGAATTAAGAAAAGAAAAAAACTTAGAGGCAATCAAAGAAACAATGCAGTCTAAACCT
>JAUWNZ010000059.1 GCA_030612385.1 Pseudomonadota bacterium
CGTGAGCTCAGTCGAGTCGTACAAAAGCATGAAGGCCGAGTTTCCAATTTCTATTTTCTAATTTCAATATTCAGTAAACGCTTACCGTGGATCGAGACCAACACTTTAAAAATGTAATCCCCTATTTATTGAGCTGATACCGCCGTATTCATATTCCTCCCTCCGCCCTCGCTATTTCTATCCCTGAGCGAACAGGGTTGGGGTGAGAGTGAAAAAGACCGCATTCCAACCGGTTGTATACCACCTCCCGTTAATCCCCTTCAGGAATGGATAACAGCTAACATGCTATATTTAACGATTTTGTAAAAAAATAGCGGACCGTTTCGGGAAGAAGCTGTCCGAGAATGAGAGTTTTTACACAGGCAAGCGCAGACAGGGAAGGCGAAAATTTTAACCACAGGAAGGAATACACTCCAGTATTACTCACTCCTCCCCCAGGTAAAGTTCCTTGTATCCATAAGGTAATGACTCTCGGATGTGCTCTGGAATTCTGCCATATCTTTCTTCAAATTCTTCCAGATACTGCTGCCGTCCCCTGAAGAAATTCATGGTTTTCTTCTTTAGGAGAGTCTTGTCATCAAATAAATTCCAGGCGTTCATGAGATCCAGATTGGCGCGGTCACATTTTATCGGATAGTGGTATCCTAAATGATCCGGCTCAACACTGAAACGAAGTTGCCCCCGCAGCAGATCATCGTAAGCGGCCAGGGACTGACGCAGGTCGACCTTTTGTTCATGTTCACCGATGGTGCCTGTGTTGGCAAGATAACATCTTGTATTATTTTGTTTGAGGATGTCATAAAAAATCAAGGCATGTTCAAGACGGTCGCCGGCGATAAATGGATCAAGGAAGAAGACCCTTTTAAATTTTCCCGCCTGTTCAGGGTCTCCGCCGGTGCTCTCTATCGATTCTCCATAGATAAACTGCATAATGGCCTGTTCCGGAGTTAGCCGGCAAATAACATTTGCCAGGGGATTGCGCGTCAGGATAATTATGTGATCGATTTTATCGGCCCGCAGCCCTTTACTGGCCATTTCCAGATTCTCGCGCGTCACAACCGCCCGCCCGTTGCCGGTCTTGGAGATATCTTTGAAATCAGGCATATATGGGTACTTGCTGATAGCTACATTTTCGAGGAACGCGTCCTTCGACTGGGCCGCGCGCAATATCTGCGGCTGGCTTTCGTCAAGGCCTTCTGTCTTGACATAGAGACCGCCCATCTCAAAGGCGCAGTAACTACAATCGAAACCGATTGCGCCGCCATCATCGCCGATCATCTCGGAGCTCTCTCCCGGCATCTTTGAAAACTTCCGGCACAGGGTTGTGGTCTTTCCTGTGGCGGTAAGCCCAGAGACCGCGGTAAGTATCTCTTTTAACTCGGGTCGCTCAGTCTCCTGGTCATAGACCCACAAAAAATCCCTCCTGGCTCCCGCATGGAGGAAAATACCGCTCTTATCAATAGCTTTAACGCGCCAGTCTTCAAATTGAAAGACACCCTTCTTGCCTTCGCCGACGTACGTCGAGTTTTTGCATATCTTGACCTGATCACCTCTCTTTTCACCCATCATAAGACGTACCATAACATCTTTATCTGTCAGCCTTTTCGATTTGTTGTATTCAAAGGCATCATCGGTAAAGAAGATAATGGTATATGTCGGGTCCTCTACTATCCTGGAGGAGGGACTATCCAGAAGGAGCTTGAGCGCGTACGCAATATGCGTGTACTTCTCCGGGATAATGAAGCGGGTCATGACCCCTTCTCTGCCGTCGGCGACAAGGGTGTCGAGGGAAACAATCTTTTCCTTCCTCAACGTTTCCACTGCTTCTCTGGCCAGCGCCTCCTCCTCTTCACCAAATTCGTGGTCAATACTGTTCCTGGTGTGTGGGGCAGACCTTGACATGGGTTCGGAGTCAGCCGCTATCGATCCGATTTGTGTCTGTATGACACCATCCTGTCTCAAAGAAAGTTGTTTCAACTCTTTCAGGGTGGATCCCTCAATCAGTCGCCCATCTTTTTTGGCCTCATCATATATCTGCCTCGCTGCTGACTTGAAATAATTCATTTCACTGTCCCCGCGCCCCCGATTTTCACCACCCGTTTACCCTATGTTAATTTAATTCAAACCTCAACAAAAAATGTTGACGGCTTCGTACTTGACAACAAAAAATTTATAAGTAAGATAGGCGCAAGCTTCAAATATAGACTGTCTGAAAGGAGTTTCCATGGCAAAATATGAACCTGTCTCACTAAGAAATGTCGCCATAGCAGGACATGGGGGAACGGGAAAAACTTCCCTGTGTGAATCTTTTCTCTTTGTCACTGGAAAATCAGAGCGAATTGGAAAAGTTGACGATGAAACATCCTGTATGGATTTTGAACCTGAGGAACAAAAGAGGCATATATCGATAAGCGCCGCCTTAAATTATGTAACCTGGGAAAAGCATAAAATAAATATTATAGATACCCCCGGTGATTCAAATTTTGTCTTTGATATCAAAAACTGCCTGCGCGTCGTCGACGGCGCCATTATTTTAATAGATGCCGCCTCAGGAGTGGAATTCCAGACGGAGAAAGTATGGGAGTATGCCGAAGAGTTTAAGCTTCCCAAAATTATATATATAAACAAAATGGACAGGGAACGCGCCGGGTTTTTCAATGCTGTTGACAGTGTTAAAAACGTTTTGACGAAGAAAGCCACGCCAATCTGCCTGCCTATAGGGGCCGAAGATTCATTTAAAGGAATCGTAGATTTGTTAGAGATGAGGGCCTTAATCTTCGACGGTCCGGAGGGAAAATTCAGGACCGAAGACATACCGGAAGATATGCTGAAAGATGCCGGCAATTACAGGGAAACAATGGTTGAGGATATAGCCGAGTGTGATGACGAATTGATGAATAAATACCTTGAGGGAGAAGAACTCGATCTTGCTGACCTTAAAGCAGGCCTGAGAAAAGGTGTAATCTCCGGCGCTCTAATCCCTGTAATATGTGGATCTGCCATAAAAAATATCGGGAGTGGTTCTCTTATCGATACGATTGTCGGCTGCATCCCCTCACCTGTGGATCGCGGGCCAACTGTGGGAAAAAAGCCGGGAACAGATGACACTGAAGAACGACTGCCGGAAGCAAGCGCCCCTTTTTCAGGAATGGTATTCAAGACAATCGCAGATCCATATGCCGGTAAACTTACTTTGTTCCGTGTGTATTCGGGAACGGTGAATTCGGATTCCACCTTCTATAATCCCCTGCAAAAAGCAACGGAGAGATTCGGGAACATCTTCTTCCTCGAAGGAAAAAATCAAAAACCCGCCGGATCGCTGGTACCTGGAGATATAGCGGCAGCAGCCAAACTGAAAGAAACATTTACAGGAGATACCATATGCGATGAAAAAGCGCCGATATTATTTGAAAAGGTTTCTCCTGTGCCACCTATAATGTCCTTTGCCGTACATCCAAAATCCAAGGTGGATGAAGAAAAGATAATGATCTCCATCAACAGGCTGCTCGACGAAGATCCCGCCCTTTCAACTCATACAGATGTTCAAACCAAAGAGATTATACTCTCCGGTATGGGACAGGTTCACATAGAAACTACGATAGAAAAACTGAAGAGAAAATTCGGTGTAGGCGTCGATCTGACAACACCCAGAATTCCGTACAAAGAGACCATCAAAAGGAAAACAAGAGTTCAGGGGAAATACAAGAAACAATCCGGCGGAAGAGGTCAGTATGGGGATACATGGATAGAGATCGAACCCCTTCCCAGAGGCCGGGGTTTCGAATTCGCAGACAAAATAGTAGGCGGCGCCATTCCAAAGCAGTATATACCCGCTGTTGAAAAGGGCATTGTGGGAGCCATGGAGGAAGGAGTTATGGCAGGCTATCCCGTCGTCGATGTAAAGGTTACCCTCTTTGACGGCACCTTCCACAACGTGGATTCTTCTGAAATGGCCTTCAAGATAGCGGGATCGATGGGGTTTAAAAAAGGGGTCATGGAATGTCAGCCATCGCTTCTTGAGCCTATTGTAGATATTGCAATAGAGATTCCTGATGAATATATGGGTGATGTAATGGGGGATCTGAGCTCCAGACGCGGCAAGGTCATGGGCATGGATACCAACGGATCCAATCAGATAATTAAAGGACAGATACCTCTATCGGAAATTCTAATGTACGCGCCCGATTTGAGATCAATGACAAGCGGGAGGGGAACCTTTACTTATAAGCACTCTCATTACGAGGAAGTTCCACCGGCAATCGCTGAAAAGATAATTGCCGAGTCTAAGAAAGAAGAGTAGAAAATATATTGATTACCGCAGGAATTATAACGATAAGTGACAGAGGATGGCGCGGTGAGCGTGAGGATATTAGCGGCAGGGAGGTAAGAAAGCTCCTGGAAGGTATGTCCATAGAAGTTCTTGATTATGAGATAATACCCGATGAAAAAGAGATCATCGTTGATAAATTAATCAAATTTACCGATAAAAGAAGGCTTGATTTAATTGTGACAACAGGTGGAACCGGCGTAAGTCCGAGAGACGTGACACCTGATGCAACCCTTGAAGTCATAGAGAAGGAGGTCCCCGGAATGGCCGAGGCTATGCGGAGAGAAAGCGCTGCTCTGACACCTCATGCGATGATATCGAGGGCCGTCACCGGAATAAGGAAAAATTCTCTTATCATTAATCTCCCCGGAAGCCCGAAAAGTGTGAGGGAAAACCTGACAGTAATCCTCCCCGCCTTGAGACACGCCCTTGAAAAAATCAAGGGAGACGATTCAGAATGCGGAGTTTAATAAAAGGGTTCCGGGATTGAAACTTGAAATTGGACGGCATTATTATCGTAGGGGCAGGCCCCCGTGCCTGCCCTCATGATTTGGTGCAACCACCCAACACAGGGCAACCACGGGGGGTTGCCCCTACGTTGTCGACGGTTACCTTAACATCTCATTCAACTCACCAAGCATGTTATCCCTGTGCGTCCCCGGCCAGAAGATACCCTTGCATCGTGGACATATTTTGAAATCTTTATGATTTCTTAAAACATAGCCTGGAACAATCTCTCCGATCTCATCTCTCGAAATTCTTTTTAACGCTTCGTTGCATCTAAGACATATAGTAAAAGTCCTGTCCGGATCAGGCGTTAGGGACAGTTTGCGTATGACATCTCTCATCTGATCCTGAACCCGGTCATCCTGAATAATAACCATTTGACCTGAAAAGCTTCTGTTTTCCATATCTCTTTTTCTTGTCAGGACAATTCTTCCTTCTTTTTCGGCTTTTTTTAAAAAGTTTCTGTCGATATTCCCCCTGTAATAAGCGGTATCGTATCCAAGTATCCTCAGCCACTTTGCCAACTTGCCAAGGGTCGGATCTGTAAGAAATTTCATGACGGACCCCCTTATGCCCTTAGTTGTGAAATTCGTGCAAAAATGGCAAAAGAATTTGGTAACGGTTCAACGTTCACGGTTCAACGGTTCAGCGGTTAAAAGCTGTCAACACTGAACACTGAACACTGAACACTGAACACTTTTTTGGTTCCGGCTTTTCCGGGTTAGGGTTCAGTCTCTACCGCCATTGGTAGATTTTCGCTTTCGCTAAGTTTTTTTTCCATCTCCACTATCTTTTTATTTAACCTTTTCACAGTCCTTGCCAATCTGAACCTCACTACCACATCCATGAGTCCCGCAATAATTATCCCTGCAAAAAACGAAATAAATATCACGAGATAAGATTTTGCGATCACATTTACAAATCCGTAATATTTAAGCGGTATCGGCGCTGTGTTTTCCAGTGAAAACGTTATAACAAACACCACAATCAACATAATAACAACAGTATAGATAAGCTTCATTCGTAACCTCCTATTTTAGCCTTTCGAAAAATGGCTTCAACACATCCCGCGTCTTTCCAACATCCTCCGGGATAACCCTTGCTTCCCCCAAAACCGTCATGAAGTTGGTATCACCGCTCCACCTCGGAACAACATGCACATGAAGATGATCATCAACTCCGGCGCCCGCGGCCTTCCCAAGATTAGCGCCTATGTTAAATCCCTCCGGGTTCATCGCTTCTCTCAAGACCCTGACAGAGATATTCAGCATATCAAGTATTTCCCGTTTTTCGTTTGGAGTCAGTTCCTCAAGATCACCGACATGCGCTTCGGGAACAATCAGGAGGTGTCCCGGATTATAAGGATATCTATTCATTATAACGAAAGAATATTCCCTTTCATACAGGACAAGATCATCGTCTCTGATGGAACTCTTGCAAAAAACACAGCCCTTCTGTTTTTCACCCTTTAGATATTCCATCCTCCATGGGGCAAATAAACTTTTCATTTTATCGTATCCTTCACCGCGGAGATCCGCCGCGAACGCTTACTTATTTTGCGAGGTATCCCCCATCATTTACAAGAATGTGGCCGGTCATATAGGCCGATGCATCGGACGCGAGAAAGACCGCAACCCCCTTTATATCATCGATATCTCCTACTCTACGCAGCGGAATAGAATTGATCATATCATCATAGGCATCTTTAAATTCAGGTGTTTCAATAAAGGCCATTATATCTGTCCTGAAAAAACCGGGCGCAATAGCATTTACCCTGATATTATGAGGCGCTAATTTCACGGCGAGATTCATCGTCAAAACGTTAATTGCCGCTTTAGTCGAGTTATAGGCAACAGCGGGATAGGTTTCTTCCCATCCCCTGAATCCCATAATTGATGAAATATTTATAATATTTCCACCACCCTGTTCCTTCATGATATTGGCGATCTTCCGGGTAAGAATCCAGACACCTCTCACATTGACGTTGAAAAGATAATCCCACCTATCGAGAGGGAACTCCAGAGTAGGCGCCCCCCACGTTATCCCCGCATTGTTTATCAGGATATCTATGCGGGGGAACTCTTCCGCCGCCACATTTGCCATCTCTTCGATTTCCTCTTCTTTGGACATATCGCATTTAACAGGAAACACCTTTACATTAAATGCCTCTTCCATCTCGCGGGCAGTAGTTTCAAGATTTTCCATCTGCCGTGACGCAATTATCATATCCGCTCCCGCTTCTGCCAGACCTGTGGCAATAAACTTTCCAATGCCCCTTCCTCCGCCGGTAATCAAAGCAACCTTACCATCAAGTCTAAACATATCGCGCAACTTCACAACAACCTCCCCGGAAATTTAAGTGTTTAAATGTATCAGCTCAATAAATTGGGGATTACATTTTTAAAGTGTTGGTCTCGATCCACGGTAAGCGTTTACTGAATATTGAAATTAGAAAATAGAAATTGGAAACTCGGCCTTCATGCTTTTGTACGACTCGACTGAGCTCAC
>JAUWNZ010000048.1 GCA_030612385.1 Pseudomonadota bacterium
TGCCTGTGCGTACTCGCATGCAGACAGGCCTCCCAAATTTCTAATTTCCAATTTCGAGTTTCAAGTCGTGAACAGTTACCGGAAAGGAAGTTTCTTTGTGGATGTGGAGATTCCCGATAAGTCCTATTTCCGCATTGGTGAGGTTAGCAGAATACTTGGCGTGGAACCATATGTTGTCAGGTACTGGGAGTCTGAGTTTAAGACAATAAAGCCTGTCAGGACAAGCTCCTGTCAACGTCTGTACAGAAAGAAAGATGTGGAGGAACTGGCGACAATCAGGCATCTCCTCTATTCCGAACTTTTTACCATAGCCGGCGCCAAAAAGAGGTTATCGAAGCTGAATACGGAAAACCGGTGGGTTGATGAGGAGATTTGCAGAAATCGTCTAACATATATTAAAAAGGAGTTGTTAAAGATAAGGGAAATGTGTAGTGGCCCCCAAAAACGAGACAGTGTGTTAAGGTGTGTTTCCAAAAAAAAGGAGGCATAGAAGATAGGGTTAAGGTTAAAAGCTGTGAATAGCGGTCGATTTAAAAGAAATTAATATCTCAACCCCTTCCCGAACACCCAATTCGAAGAGGGATTTTTTAGTAATCAGTGATATGAAAGTTGCTTCTCTCACCCTGATGTGGACTTCATAGTAAAATCCCCTGTCAAATATTCCTGAAACAATTCCTCTGAATAAATTTCGCATGCTTGAGGTGAATGGCTCTTTGCTGAGCACAATGTCCTCAGGTCTTATGGCTATGTATCCGTGGCTGTTGGCGGGAATCCTGCCGAGTTCAATTTTTAGATTATCTATGATAGCCCTCGAACCGCTGAATATTGCAGGGAAAAGATTCTTCATTCCAACAAAATCCGCAACAAACTTAGAGATCGGTCTTTGAAATATATCTTCAATGCTGCCTGTCTGCGCTATTTTTCCTTCATTCATCACGGCAACCCGATTTGCCAGAGAAAGGGCATCCACAAAATCATGGGTTACCATCAGAAAGGTGACCCTGGAAACCCGGTGAAGTCTCTTTAGCCCACTCCGGATTTCTTCTTTGAAACGAGGGTCCAGGGCGGAGAGTGGTTCATCGAGGAGAAGTACCCGGGGATCGATCATCAGCGCCCTCGCCAGCGCAACACGCTGCAGTTCACCGCCGCTCAAGTTTGCAGGAAAGCGTTGCGCAATGTTTCCAATGTCGAGATCGTGAAGGAGGCGATCCAGTCTTTCCTTTGCCTCTTTTCTGTCAACTTTGTGAAAATGAAGGCCGTATTTGATATTCTCGATGACGGTGAGATGTGGGAAGAGTGCGTAGTCCTGATAGACAATGCTGATCCCCCTCTTTTCGGGGGGCAGCCTGGTGACATCTTTTCCTTCTACAATTATTCGTCCGCTTTTCACAGGAACGAGACCTGCCATAGCCTCCAGAAGGACCGTCTTGCCTGCCCCGGTGGGACCCATCAAGACAAAAAATCCCCCTTCTTCTATAGAAAGATTGATATCATGGAGGTTAAATCCCGGCAGGCTTATGTTAAAGTTTTCTGTCTTTATCATGTTTCCTTCTTCCGGGGCGAAGTCAGTACACGCAGGATCAGGAAGAGGACAAGACAGATAGAAACAAGCCATACCGCAACCGGCTGGGAATATTTCAGTCCATAAGCCTCGAATCGTTCGTAGATCATTACCGGCGCTATCATGGGATGGTAGGCAACTATCACAACCGCCCCGAATTCACTGATCGCCCTGGCGGAGCACATTATTATACCGACAAGCATGCTGCGCCAGGCAAGTGGAAATGTGATCCGGCAGAACGTGCTGAACATAGATGCCCCCAGGCTCCGGGATACTTTTTCCAGTCTGGGGGAGATGCCTTCAAAACCTTCTTTAACCGCATTTATATAAAAGGGCATACCCACAAATGTCAAAACAATAACGATCCCTGTTACGCTTCCCATGATGCGTATGCCAAGCTCACTGAAGATCTGTCCGAGCCAGTAATTTCTCCCTGCAATACTGAGTATAGCGATTCCCACCACGGGGTGTGGAATAACGATCGGAAGATCGATAATGCTCTCCACCAGTCTTTTGCCCGCGAAGTCCGTTCGGGCAAGCAGATATGCAAGGGGTGTCCCAAAGACAAAGGAAATCAGGGCGGCCAGTCCCGCCGTATAGATGCTCAACCAGATCGACCGGAGTACATCTTTATCCCTGATTGTCTCCCTGAGCATCGAAAGTGAGGGCGCTGTTATCATCTCTATCAGCGGAAGAAGAATAAAAGCCATAATCACAAAACCGCATGAGATGGTAATCCAGAAAAACGGCTCTTTTTTTGTCATTCAATAATTCCTTTACCGACAGCCTCGCCTTGTGGTTGTTATACCTCTCACTATCGAGTATAAAATCCGATCCTACATCTTCTCTAATGCAGTGTAATACTTCAGGGCTGCGATATGTGCGGCTGAAACCATGCGCTACTCTTTTACTTCGACCAGTCCTTGCAGCTCTTCAGGAAGTTGTGTCTTTATCTTTGCCGTGGGCACCCTGCATGGGATAAATGGGGGCTGTCCCATCTCTTTGAGGATCTTCAGCCCGCCGCTTGGATCCAAAAGATACTCAAGAAAGGCGATTGCAGCCTTCCTGCCTGGAGCGCCTTTTATCAGGGTAACTCCGTAAGTGCAGGATTTCCCCTTCTTCTTTATGGTTGCTCCCGGTCTCTTGCCGGTGAGCTCTACCTCCGCCTGCCTGTAGAATTTATCATACTTATAATTTCCGAGGTTAATATGATCGGGAAGTTCCACAAATCTGAGCCCGTGCTGAACCGCCACAGACCGGTATTCCCAGGCATAATCCATATTTCCGGTCTGCAGGAGGGCAACCAGTTCCACCGATTTGGGCCTGATATTTTCCACTGGCCGGCTATCGATCAAACGCTGATACAGTCCCGGTATCTTATAGTATTTCTCTGTTAACTGAAGAACCATCAAGGATCGATAACCGCATGGGTCTGCGTTTGGATCGGAGTGTCCCCATACGACACCCTTCTTTTGAAGAATCTTATGCCAGTTGTCGGCATTGATTTCCCCGGCATATCTGCTCCTGTCAGTATAGCAGAGAACGAGCCGGTTGGTGGCAAACCTGATATTCCAGTTCGCATATTCAGGGATGAGCATCCCATCAATGACGGTGAAATCTGCGGAGGCCATGATATCGCAGGTTTTTTTGAGTTCGGTAATCTTCCTTGCACACCTGCGGCTCCCCGCTGCCTCCCTGATAATGTCAACACCCGGGTGTTTGGCCTCAAATTCCTTCTCCATCCTGGCAAAGGGGATGGTCAGACTCCCTGCATTAAAGATAATCACCTTGCCGGTTGGCCGATTCTCACTGGTGCTTCCCGTCGTCCATCCCGCCTGGGGATAGATCAGCAGGCCTGCCATAAAAAAGGTCAAAACCAGTGTAATCACTGAAATCTGCTTTCTTTCCCTCATTTCATAACCTCCTTGGTTTTACAAAGTTTGCGTTAAATGCTCAGGTTCACGGTTCCACGGTTCAAAGGTTGAAGGTTCACGGTTGTTGCCTGTTTACATGTGGACAGACACAGGCGGCCTTGAGCTCTTCAAAACGTTCAATTCCCAAAAATGGACTTGTCCATCGCTTTCTAACCGTGAACCGTGAACTCTGAACCTGTGAACGCTCACATTAAATGAACATCGGATGCCTTAAAGGTAAGATAGGCCGACATTCCCTCTCTTAACCCCATATCATCCAATGATCGCCTTGTTATTATGGCAGAAATGGGAATACCGCAATCAACCACTATCTTGATTGTGGCGCCCTTATCAATAACAGCCACTATCTTTCCATTGAATGAATTTCTGGCGCTCGACTCTATTTTATTTCTTGAAATCAAGATATCCTCCGGTCTGATAGAGACGGTGCAATCTCCTGATTTACAAATAGCAGAGACAACCACTGCCCCGTCGATATCAATATCGGAGATACCATTATTGATAGTAGAGTTGCCCTTGAACAAGTTTTCAACACCTACAAAATTGGCAACGAATTCGCAGTTAGGTCTCCTGAATACATCATCCGGCCTGCCCACCTGAACGATCATTCCCTCACTCATCACCGCCACGGAGTCTCCGAGGGAAAATACCTCCTCAAAGCTGTGCGTTACATGAATTATAGTAATCCCGGTGACTGAGTGGATCTTTTTTAACTCGTGCCGCAGATCTTCCCTTGTCTTTGTGTCCAGGGCCGATAAAGGTTCATCTAAAAGTAGAGCATTAGGTTCCGTTACCACTGCCCGCGCTATGGCGACTCTCTGCTTTTCGCCTCCACTCAAGGTGCC
This sequence comes from Pseudomonadota bacterium, assembly GCA_030612385.1. Classification (GTDB taxonomy): domain Bacteria; phylum Desulfobacterota; class Syntrophia; order Syntrophales; family JADFWA01; genus JAUWNZ01. Next base: position 4,341 of record JAUWNZ010000048.1, read on the forward strand.
GGGGAAGCGATGAAACAGATGACGGATATTCAGCATTCGTGAGATATCCTCTATCTTCTCTTTGATCTCCTCTATCGGGATTTTCTTTAGCTTCAGGCCGAATGCGATATTCTTTTCTACTGTCAGATGGGGGAAGAGCATATAATCCTGATAGACCATGCTGATATTTCTCCTTCTTGGAGGGATATTTGTAATATCTCTTCCATCCATCAGGATTTTGCCACTATCGGGGTTATAAATGCCGGCTATTGCCTCCAGGAGAATAGTCTTCCCTGCCCCGGTGGGCCCCAATATCATGAAGTACTCACCTGTTCCTATATCGAGAGTGACATTCTTTAAAAAGAATTCGCCGAGGTTTTTGGATATATTCTCAATTTTTATCATTCTTAGAATACCCTGGCAAAGCCCCCATACCTCTCAAAAATAAAGAGAGATCCAAGGGATATTATAATCAGGATGGTTGCAGCGGCAATGGCCAGGTTGAGCTCTCCGCATGACATATTCAGATAAAGTGAGATGGGAAGCGTCTCGGTCTTCATTCTTGTTGCCCCCGCTAACATTAACGCAGCCCCGAACTCGCCTATCCCTTTTGACCACGTTATAATAGATCCGGCCAGGAGCCCGTTTTTTGCCATAGGAAGCGTTACGTACCGGAATGCCTGTGTATCGGTGCAGCCCAGTGTCTGAGCTACGTGTTCATATCTTGGATTTATGCCCTGAAATGTTCCCCGAAGTATCCTGAACATAAAGGGAACATTTACAAAGAACTGGGCGACTACAATTCCAAGCGGTGTGAAGACAAAGACAATTCCGGCTTCCGCAAGCGCTTTTCCAAATGGCGTTGTGCCAAATAGTATCAACAGGCCAACTCCGGCGACGAGTGGCGGCAATGCCAGAGGGGCATCCAGTATGGTGTTGATCAGGCTCTTTCCAAAAAAGTCGTATCTGGCGAGTGCGTATGCAGTTGGTATCGATATGATAATACACAAAATAGTCGATATAAGAGAGGTTATCAGACTTAGCTCTATCGCAAAACGTATCTCTTTAGAGCAAACGCTTGTGATCAGCGCCGGAAGCGTGGTGTGAGTGACGACACATATAATCTGCACCAAGATAAAAAGGGCGAGAAGCAGGCTGAAGAATATAGAAACAATCTTGATTTTTGAAACATTTCCTCTATTTGACATCGTGTTTACCTTCGCCCCCTACTCGCTTCTGTGTTTTCCAGGTTTGCCTCTAACCTGATCTAAATCGGGATTACCGAGCCATCCGCTTTTTGCATTCAGACGATTGTCAAACTGCGGCACGAGGGGTTTTATGTCAAGGAGTGGAGTCCCATCCAGGATGTCAACCTCGCTGATTTCCAATATATTCTCCTTTACCTTCTCCAACTTCACAATGGATAGTCCGATTGGATTAGGTCTTTTGAAGTGCCTTATTGAGAAGATTCCATGAGGTTCATCTTCCAGAAACGGTTCAGTAATCAGAGAATAGCCATCGGAGAGATGAAAATGGTAGATAAGGATAAGATGAGAAAAACCCTCTATATCCTTGAGTCCATCGGCGTATTCCGGAAATATCTCCACTTTACCCTTTGCGTCTTTTGCAAATGTGCCTTGAATAGGGGCATTTGCCTTATCAGTAAATCCTGAATGTATAATCCCGATAGCCTTGTATCTTATCTCATTTATATCGCCCAACTTTTCATCCTCACTTTTTATACAGGTCTGACTCATACGGTTTTGAGTTTTGGGTTTCGAGTTTTGAGTTAAAAAAAGAAAGCAATCTCAGCAAGTTTGAATTTCCCAGACAAAATCAAAAACCATATTTCGGGGTTTTTGTTCAGACACTAACTACTCTGATTGTCAGGTTCAAGGTTCACGGTTAAAAGAGTTCCAATCAAATCAATTCTGTAACTTCTCAATAAATTAGGGGAGGGGAGGGTTTAACCTCCCGATATGGGCGCCCTTCGACAAGCTCAGGGTACACCGTACCCTGAGCTTGTCGAAGGGCCTACCCAAATTTATTGAGATATTACTCGATTCTCTTCCTTTAACCGTTGAACCGTGAACCCCGGAACCGTGAACCCGAGTAGTTATACTTATCCAATAAATAATATCTACTCTTTCCCTACCATAACTTCCGTAGCTTTGATTAGTGCAACCGCCTTCTCACCTACCTTTAGCCCTAATCCTTCAGCCGATTTTTTTGTAACAGTGGCAACTATTTCATTTTCTCCTATCTTGAGGGTAATCTCTGCCATGACCTGCCCCATATTTATCTCTTTGACTGTGCCGGCCAATCTATTTCTTGCGCTTACCTTCATTTTATATGCCTCCTATTTTTCATGTCCTGGATCTTGATATGTTGTAAAACCACACTTTTCAAATATCTCTTTGCCTTCATCGGATGCAACAAAATCCACAAACTTTTTTGCCGTCTCTTTGTTCTCAGAAAATGTCAGTCTGCCTATGGGGATTACCTTTATGCAATTCTGCTTTTTGGATATTTCGATAATATCCGTCTTATCCTCCGTTCCAAGCAGTGATGCCTTCCAGATTATGGACGCATCTGTCTGTCCCATACATATATATACAACCAGTTCATTTACCGTCCCGGCAGTGGCAACAACATTTCCCCAAACCTCATTATACATCTTGTTTTTCTTCAGTATCTTACTTGCAATTTTGCCACATGCGGCCGCCTTTGGATCTCCAAAAATAATTTTTACCCCTGGCTTTGTGAGGTCTTTTAAGTCTCTTATCTTCCCAGGATTTCCCTCAGGAACCGCTATTACCGGTATATGATACGCTATGGGTTTTTCGTAATCTACAAACCCCTTTCCCCTGGCTTTATTGATGTACATTGTTGCCCCCGGCATATAGATGTCGCCTCTTTTTGTAAGCTCTATCTGACTCAAAAGGGTATTGGAACCAGCGTAATTGTAATTTACTGCCGCGCCATATTTCTTCTCAAATGCCACTCCAATCTTGTCCATCGGCTTTCTCATCCCGGCGCCGGAATAGACAAGAAGCATATCCTTTGCAAATCCGAATTGGGGATAGGCTATAAAAAAAGCAAAAAGTAGAATGACCGTTAACCTTTTCATTTGAAATACCTCCCTGAATAAATTTTCTGTGATGCCAATCCAAGCATAAGCCAGGGCTGACATAGCATAAGGGTTTTTCTGTGTCAATATTTTTTAAAGTAGTTACACATAATCAACACCCTCGAAGCCAAAGCATCGCCGCATATGTTAAAAATAACATACTGAAATAATTGAGAAAGTGCTTGACAGGTTCTCATCGCGATCAGCTTAGGGTAATCAAGGTATCATAAAAGATTACCGCTTGGGAGTGTGAATATTCTTTTTGGGTTATGTAATATCTGAATTCCTGTGAACAAAACTCGTAACTACTCAGGTTGTCAGGTTCAAGGTTAAAAGAGTTCCAATCAAATCAATTCTGTAACTTCTCAATAAATTAGGGGAGGGGAGGGTTTAACCTCCCGATATGGGCGCCCGTCGCCAACCGCCGGGGGGAGCGGCCACGGGGCGTGGGGGTGGGGGGGCCCCCCATTTTTGTGGAATTTCTCGCTTTAGTGGGGGTTACAGGTGGCCCGGGTGCCCCGGTCCCCGGGTCAAATCCGGCCACGGGAGAAATCTCTCAAAAAATTGGGGTAGCCCCGGCGCCACGCCCGGGGCCCGCGGTCCCGGGTGGTGGTCGACGCGCGCCCATATCGGGAGGTTAAAC
>JAUWNZ010000183.1 GCA_030612385.1 Pseudomonadota bacterium
CCAGAGTATCCCCCGCTCGCTTTCCGGCGCATAATAATTGCTGCATTTATAGATTACGACAGCCGTTTCACTTAGAACGCAGAAACCATGGGCAAAACCTTCAGGGATACAAATCTGCCGTCTGTTTCGATCCGAAAGACGTGCGCTTGTCCACCTGCCAAAAGTAGGTGAATTCACGCGGATATCCACAGCCACGTCAAAAATCTCCCCTTTGACTGCCTGCACCAGCTTGGTCTGTCCATGCGGGCGCTGGTAATGCAGTCCCCGAAGAGTTCCCCTAGTTGAGTAAGAAAGGTTGTCCTGAACAAAAACAGCGCCGTTAAGCGGCTGTTCATAGCGCTTCCGATGATAGCTCTCCATAAAAAATCCGCGCTCATCCTCAAATACCCGAGGTTCAATGACGAGAACATCCGGCAATGATGTTTTCAAAATCTTCATTTGAGCATCTCCACAAGATACTTGCCATAACCGTTTCCCTGCATTGGTCGGGCAAGTTTCAGAACCTGTGCTGCGTCAATGTAATTCATACGATATGCGATCTCTTCAACACATGCAACCTTCAACCCCTGGCGTTTCTCAAGCGTCTCAATATATGAACTTGCTTCAAGAAGCGATTCAACTGTCCCCGTATCCAGCCACGCAAATCCCCGACCGAGTTTTTCAACATTTAGCACCCCCATTTGAAGATAAGCGCGGTTGACATCTGTAATCTCCAATTCTCCCCGGGCGGAAGGCTTGAGGCCGGCGGCAATATCGAGGACTCGATTGTCGTAAAAGTATAGCCCCGTCACCGCCCAGTTGGACTTTGGTTTAAGGGGTTTTTCCTCGATTTCAGATGCCTTGCCCGATTCGTCAAAGCTTACGATGCCGTAGCGCTCAGGGTCCCTAACAAAATAGCCGAATACAGTGGCCCCTTCCTTTCTCGAAGCGGCATTTCGCAGACTGCCTGTCAGGCCATGTCCGTAAAAAATATTATCGCCAAGAATCAGGCAGACGTTATCATTTCCCACAAAATCACGCCCAATGATGAATGCCTGGGCCAGTCCCTCAGGACGCGGCTGCGGGGCGTAGGTAAAGGAGATCCCCCACTGCCGGCCATCCCCAAGAAGCCTTCTGAATTGCGGCATATCCTCGGGTGTTGAAATTATCAAAATTTCCCTGATACCGGCCAGCATAAGCGCCGAAAGGGGATAGTAGATCATGGGCTTATCGTACACCGGCAGGAGTTGCTTGCTTACCACTCTTGTAATCGGGTATAGACGGGTGCCTGCGCCTCCGGCAAGTATGATGCCTTTCATAGAATTACTCTCCTTTTATTTAGGTTGAAGGTAGAAGGCTGAAGGAAAAACAACCTAACCCGGGCAAGCCGGAACTAAGAAATGGTTCACGGTTCAGGGGGTGTAGTGGCAACCCCCTGTGGTTGCCCAGCAGCGAAGGGAGGTTAAAACCTCCCATACCCTGATTTATTTTGAAGTTACACACCTTTCAGCCTTTCTCTTCATTCCCAGGCTCTGCCTGGGAATGCGGAGTAACCCCTGAACCTGAGTAGTTACTCACGGACAAACGAGTTTGTCCATGCCACCCGACCACTATTTCATTTTACATTTTTCATTTTGATATTTACATTACCTATAGTACTACCTATCTAAGTAGTTGGCTTCAATCCATTTGCGGTACTCGCCGCTTCGCACCGACTCCACCCAGTTCATATGGCTCAGGTACCAATCTACGGTAGTGGCGAGCGCCTCCTCGAAATGATAACGGGGACTCCACCCCAACTGACTTTTTATCTTTCCGGCGTCGATGGCATAACGTCTGTCATGTCCTGGCCGGTCGGAGACAAAGTGGATCAGTTTTCTGCTCGATTTCTTGCCGGTTCTTCTTAGACGCTCATCCATAAGGTCGCAGAGCAACTGTACGATTTCAATGTTTTGACGTTCAGCTTCCCCTCCTACATTGTAGGTTTCCCCGGCATTTCCTTCCTCAAAGACTTTTACAATGGCCTCGCAATGATCTATGACATAAAGCCAGTCACGAACATTCTTCCCATCGCCATAAACGGGCAGGGGTTTTTCTTCCATAATATTTAAAATTATCAACGGGATAAGCTTTTCAGGGAACTGGTATGGGCCGTAATTATTGGAACAATTGGTGATCAGAGTAGGAAGGCCATATGTGCGGTGGTATGCCCTGACGATGTGGTCCGCCGCCGCCTTGGAGGCTGAATAGGGACTTGATGGATCATAAGGGGTTTGCTCCGTGAATGAGCCTTCAGCGCCAAGACTTCCATACACCTCATCGGTGGATACATGCAGGAAACGGAATCCGTCCGGGACAGTTCCTGCACGCCGGGCTTTGAGGCTCACCTCAAGCAGGCGAAAGGTGCCCACCACATTTGTTTCCACAAAGGCCTCGGGTCCCAGGATGGATCGATCCACATGAGATTCAGCGGCAAAGTGGACGACACCGTTAAAATTCTCCTCTGAAAAAAGCCGCCCGACCAGCTCTGCATCTCCGATATCCCCGTGAACAAAGCGATATCTTTCTTTCCAACTTTGTTTGATATCTTCAAGATTGGCTGGATTGCCGGCATAGGTGAGCGCATCCAGGTTGACAACACGCCAGTCAGGCCGTGTGGCAAGGACGTGGCGTATGAAGTTTGTGCCTATAAAGCCGGAGCCTCCGGTTATAAGAAAATTTTTCATATCTTGTTATTATAATCCTCTCTGCTGAAATAAATCCAGCGCAAACATAAATTCTCGACCCCTGAAAGCCAATGTATTCTTGAAACACTGTATCCGCGGCTGCGGTTACCTGCCGGGCGTTATCCCTGGCAGACCTTCCTCTAATGAACTTTTATTTAGATTCCATAGGATAGTTATTCCTGCGAAGAGAGTGGAAAGAGTGCAAAACGGCGTATGTCCCAAAACGTTATCAAACATCCCTATAACAAACATTCCAACCATTGCAGCCATAAGGCAAAGCCCCCATCCACTTATAAAATTCTCCTTCCCATTTTTGATGATTTCCAAACTCATTCTAACAAGTCTGAACGCTATATAGAGAAACAATGATATGCCGATGAATCCAAGCCTTGTTGCTATATCGAGCAACAGATTATGAGGATGACAAAATGGAAATGCCTTGAATTGGTATCGATCCGGCAGCCTATCGTTATATACCACCCAGTTTTCTTTGAATGTATCCCTTCCCCACCCAAAGCCGGTGATTGGCTTAATCTTTTATCATCTCAAGGGATGTATGCCAGATTAATAGTCTTTCATTGTTAAATATTGCCTTGGTGTTGATTCGGTTTCTAAATCCTGCAGAACCGGCATATAGCCCCCCCATGAATATCATTATTAATAGAAGGGAGACAAACAGCCTTTTTTTGTTATTCCAGAACAGCACAATAAACGAAGCAATAATGGCAATGTAAGTGCCTCTCGAATAGGTGAGAAGCGTTGCCATAAATGTTCCCGACAGGAGGAAAAAGAGGAAAACCCTGCAGTATGGTTTGATCTCCTTTCTGGTGAGATGGTGTGTCATTAGTAGAATGGCAGGCAGGCTTGTAGCGCCGATGATATTAGCTCCGGCCTGGTTAAAATTGAATCTGGAT
>JAUWNZ010000191.1 GCA_030612385.1 Pseudomonadota bacterium
GCGTGAGCTCAGCCGAGCAGTACAAAAGCATGAAGGCTGAATTTCCAATTTCTAATTTCTAATTTCAATGTTCGGTGAACGCTTATCGTGGTTCGAGACCAACACTTTAAAAATGTAATCCCCCTATTTATTGAGCTGATACCCTTCTACCTTGTTAGGAATCAGGTTGCTACGGGATGAGATTAAAGAGATTGGAGATAGCCGGCTTTAAGTCCTTCAGGAACAGAACCATTCTCGACTTCGCGGGTGGGATCAGCGCCGTTGTTGGTCCCAATGGATGCGGGAAGAGTAATATGGTTGATGCCGTCCGCTGGGTTATGGGTGAACAGAGGTTTAAGATACTCCGCGCAAAGAAGATGGAAGATGTCATATTCAGCGGGAGCAACGGCGCTTCTCCGGTGGGTATGGCTGAAGTATCGATAATTCTTTCGTCTGACGGGGAAAGGTTTCCTGGTAAATATAACGATTTTAGCGAGGTTATGATTTCGAGGAGAATCTTCCGTGAGTGTGAAAGTGAATATTACATCAATAAAGCGCCTTGCAGATTGCTCGACGTCAGAGAATTTTTTATGGATATGGGGATAGGCGCCAGGACATACTCCCTGGTGGAACAGAACCATATTGTAAATCTTGTTGAGGCCAAACCTGTCGAGAGACGGGATTTGATAGAAGAGGCGGCCGGTATTGCAAAATATAAGAGCAGGAAAGAGGCCGCCTCACGAAAGATGGAGGCCACGAGGCAAAACATTGTTCGTTTGGACGACATAATCGGCGAGGTAAAGACACAGATCAAATCCATATTGCTGCAGGCAAAGAAGGCGGAAAGGTACAAGACATTAAAAAAAACGATAAAAGAAGAGGAACTTGCCCTTGCCCTTCAGACATATTTAGATTTGGCGGAAAAGCGGAAATCTTTAAATGACGCATACCAGGAGACTGCTGTCAGGAGAATCGAAGTTGAGACGGGATTGAGGAAGATCGAGGCATCTCTTGAAAAGATAAAGGTGGCAATCCTCGAAAATGATAGCCGGACCTCAAAACTCCAGGAGAAATTATATGAAATAAAAAACGATGTAAATGTCAGTGAACAGGAAATCAGGTTTTTGAAGGGGAAGATTTCGGAGATATCAGAAAGGAAACAAAAAAACCTGTCAAATATTGAGATGTTTCAAAAGAGGAAGGAGAACACTCTAAAAGAATTGAACGTCCTTGAGAAGAGGGTAGGGGGGTCGGATGAAAGACTCACAAATATCAGGGGTTCCGTTGAGAAAGGTCAAGAGAGAGTAGAAGAACTGAAAGTGGAAGAGAGAAGGCTTCACAAAGAGCTGGAGGAAAAAAAGATTGGACACTTTGATATCCTGACGGAGAAGGTTAGACTCAAAAATGTACTGACCGGCCTTGTGAAGAGGGGTGAGGATTTCAAGGGAAGATCGGAAAGTTACAGCTCTGAAATAGAGGAAAACACACAAAGGCTCGATTCAGCGCGTGATTCCCTGTCAAGCTGGAAATCCTCTCTGCAGTCGGATGTGGAAAAGCTTGAATATCTCACAGAGGCTGAGAGGACGCTTCTTTGTAAGCTTGAAGAGGCAAGGTGTAAATTAGAGACGGTTGACGGGAGAATTGCCGAATTGAAGGAGGAAACAGGGATAAAATCGTCCCGGCTCTCTTCCCTGCGGGAATTTCAAGGAGGCTATGAGTGGTGCAGCGATGGCACAAGATCTATCATAAATGCAAAGAGTTCCCGCAATGGAGCGGATTATGAGCGGTTTCTTGAAGATTTCTGCGGGCTGGTGATTGATTATATCGATGTTCCAAAGGAGTATGAAGTTGCAGTGGAGGCGGTTCTCGGGGAGAAGCTCCAGTACATTGTCGTAAGCAGCCATAAAGACGGTATAAGGGCCATAGATTACCTTAAAAGCCACTCACTTGGCAGAGGGAGTTTCATCCCTCTCGCAGAGATCAAAGAAAATCCTTCAAGTGTTGATATAAGTCCCCACGATGATAGGGGGGGCGTCAAGTTGATCGATGTGGTCGGTGTTAAGGAGGGCTTTGAAGGTATGGCCGATTATCTTTTAGGAAACGTGGTATTGACTCCGGATATCGACACGTGTCTCTCCCTGTGGGAGAGAAACGGCCTTAAGATGACCCTTGTAACGCCGGATGGTGATATCGTAAGCCCTCATGGTGTTTTAACCGGAGGTTATGGATCAAACAGTGAAAGCGGCCTTCTTCGCCGTAAGAGAGAAATTGCCCGGATAGAAGAGGAGGTCGATAACCTGTCCGGCTTATTAAAGAATGAAAAGGATTGCAGGCTGGAGGCGGACGCCCTTGTCTCGCAGTGGGAGAAAGAACTAACTGGATTGAGGTCCGATCTTCGCAAACTGGAACTGAATATCAACGGCAAGCGGAAGGACATCGAACGATTTGAAGGCGAGCAGAAGTGGATCGAGCAGAGGATAAACATTCTTGCCTTCAACAGGGAAAGCCTGAAAGCAGAAGAAGCTCAGGCAATGGAAAAGAGAACAGCAATTGAAAAGGATATTGCCGCCTGTAAAGACAGGGAAAGCGCGGCAGATAAGACGATTTTCTCTTTGCGGAAAAGATGGGAGAAGTTAAGAGGCAAATTGGAGGAGACGGAAAGGGAACTGATCAGCGAAAAGGTGCTTTTAGCCTCCCTTGAAGAAAAGAAGAATGCGGACCTCAAGACCCTGTCGGGTTTAAAGGCTGCCGCAACCGATATATCGAGTGAGATTGATTTTAAGATTAAGGATGTAAAAATTTTCGAAAAAGAGATTGAAGATATTACGAAAAATATTGCCCGAAAGAAAGATCGTCTTGAGCATTTCTGCTCGGATCATGATACGGTCAAGATTGAATTGGAAAGAGAAAGAGAGAGCCGGAGTGAAAAGAAGGAGATATTAAAAAAGGCGGAAACGGACGCGTGGAAGATCAAAAGGGAACTTGACAATTTAACAAAGGAAATAAGTGAGAAAGAGATGGAATCCCGCGAGGTATCCTCTCAGATCAGCGTCTTGAAAGAGGGCATGCACAGGAAATATCGCGTCGATCTCAATTCTTTAAAAGAGGGGGTTGGAAGGTTTGATAAATCTGATATTCAGAAACTGGGAGATAAACTCGACAGAGATAGAAAGACTCTCGAGAATTTTGGCGAAGTTAATCTGCTGGCTCCCGGCGAGTATGAAAAACTCAAAGAACGCCGTGATTTCCTGATATCCCAGGTTGCGGATCTAAATTCCTCCCTCGATGCGTTGCAGAGGACTATATCGAAGATCAATCGAATTTCCAAAGAGAGATTCTCGGAAACCTTCACCGCAATCAACCAGCGCTTTAAGGAGGTATTTTCGAGACTGTTTCGAGGGGGGAAAGGAGAACTCCGTCTTACCGACGAGGCGAATATGTTAGAGACGGGTGTTGATATAGATATTCAGCTCCCCGGAAAGAAACCACGGAGCCTCAGCCTCTTGTC
>JAUWNZ010000142.1 GCA_030612385.1 Pseudomonadota bacterium
TCCATTCTAAGCAACTCCTTTTCCTCCTATCTCAATGGTTTTCAATAAACCATCTTAACAGGAAATGAACTGCTCCGGGTGGTCAATTTTGGGTTAGCACAAACCCCTTTTGCTGGTCAATTTTAGGTTAGCACAACCAGATGTGAAAGGAGATATTTTGAGCAGAGAACCTGGTGATCCTTATCCGCTCAGAATTTACGATATGTCGAGGGTTGATATTGGTTATAACCAAAAAAAACAATGGGATTGAGAAGGCAGTACGAATAGAGAAATCAGTGGGTTGGCTGTGGCCACATTAGCAGGTGAAACTCCGGTCGCCCTACGGGCTCCCTACGTTTCACCTGCTGATGACAATAAGGAAAGTCTGGATGATTTTCCTTAATCATTCATAATTATAACCACTGCTCAGGGTGGTCAATTTTGGGTTAGCATAGGTGGTCAATTTTCGGTTGTCATTCCCAATGATGGAAAACAAGATTGAATGGGTGGTGTTTGCCGGCAGCATATCGATGATGACCTTATATTTTTTGATAGCGTCAATAATTTGAATAGGGGGTGGCATGGACAAACTTGTTTGTCCGTGAAGGGTCGAGGGTGAACAGATCTCAGAAGACAGAATTTAAAATGGAAATGAAACACTTTCATATAACACTCAGAAAGGAGCAAGAAATAATGGAGAAAACAAAAATGAGGCCAATGGAGCTGCGGAAATGTAGAAGTTGCGGTCGTTATCATTTTGCCATTGGGTATGTAACCCTGAGCCTGAATAAAGAGGAGTTGTCGGTTATGGGCAAACTTATCGATCAAGCCAGGATTGCGATCGGTAGAGATGAATTCGATGTGTCCAAAGGTATCGGTCTGCTTAAGCGTGCTAATTTAATGATGAACTAAAAAAGAGCAGAACCGTTTTCACCGCAGAGAACGCAAAGAACGCAGAGAAACTATTTTTGTAAGCCAAGAGCTAAAGTCGTTTCGGGCGGACTTTCAGGCTGTAATTATATTGTTTTTTCGTAGGGGCGATCCTTGTGATCGCCCTGAGTAAGGCGAATACAAGATTCGCCCCTACATCGTGCCGATAAAACAGTAACACTATGGAAAAAAAGGACCTGCAACATTTTTTAGAAAATTCAACTTTTAAAAACTTCTTAGTTCCGGCTTGTCCGCGTTGGAGATATTGTAGGGAAAAAGAAGGAAAGTGAGTGAAATGAACTTCAAAAAAACCATTCTCTGCATCGGAGCCGGCTATGTTGGCGGCCCTACCATGGCCATGATCGCTTATAAATGTCCGCAATATAAAGTTACTGTAGTTGACATCAATCCCGAACGTATTGCCCAGTGGAATTCGGATGATCTCCCCATTTATGAACCCGACCTTGGTGAAATTGTAAAAACTGCCCGTGGCAGAAATCTCTTTTTCAATACAGATATCGAAAAGGGAATAAAAGAATCCGAAATTATCTTCGTCAGCGTGAACACGCCGACCAAGACATACGGGACCGGCGCGGGCATGGCCGCCGATTTACAATACTGGGAAAAAACGGCGCGACAGATACGCGACTGCGCGGACTCACACAAGATAGTTGTGGAAAAAAGCACCCTTCCTGTGAAAACCGCTCTGGCAATGGAAAGGATTCTTACCTCGATGAACAATGGTATCCGTTTTGATGTCCTTTCCAATCCGGAGTTCCTGGCAGAAGGAACGGCCATTAAGGATCTGGAAGATCCTGGTCGAGTTTTGATCGGATCCAGGGAAACACCGGATTGTTTAAAGGCCAGGGATGCACTGGTCGAGATTTATGCCAACTGGGTTCCAAAGGAACGAATTATAACCTCTAATATCTGGAGCAGCGAGCTCTCCAAGCTTGTGTCAAATGCCTTTTTGGCACAGAGAATTTCATCAATTAATTCTATCTCCGCCCTCTGTGAAAAGACGGATGCCAACATAATCGAGGTTTCCCGGGCTGTCGGCATGGATAGTCGTGTTGGCAACAAGTTCCTGAATACCAGCGTAGGCTTTGGCGGGTCATGCTTCAAGAAGGATATTCTGAATCTGGTCTATATTTGCCGCTCCCAGGGTCTTGATGAGGTGGCAGATTACTGGGAAGGTGTCGTCAAAATCAACGATTATCAAAAAGAGCGCTTTATACTCAATATGTTAAGCGCCATGTTCAACACACTGGCAGGTAAGAGGATCTGCCTTTTCGGTTTTGCCTTCAAGGCAAATACGGGCGACACAAGAGAAAGCCCTGCCATATCGATTGCCGGAAGATTAGCAGAAGAAAAGGCCGATTTGATTATAACCGATCCACAGGCCTTGAAAAACGCGATGATAGCTTTGAGCGATGTAAACGGTGAAATAGACTATGTTAAAGATCCTTATGATGCAGCCGCCGGTTGTGATGCCATCGCCGTGATGACCGAGTGGGATATATATGCGGGGCTTGACTTTGAAAAAATATACAAGTCAATGACCAAGCCCGCCTTTGTCTTCGACGGCAGAAATATTCTTGATCATGAGAAACTGTTTGAAATCGGCTTCAATGTCTATCCAATAGGCAAACCGGCCCTTACACACTTTTAATCACAGCAAATCTTTACCACAAAGGAGTCTTTTTGAAAACTCAAAATCGTATTTTAATTACCGGTGGCGCCGGATTTCTTGGCTCCCATCTCTGTGACCGCCTGGTAGAAGAAGGCCATGATGTTTTATGCCTGGACAATTTTTTTACCGGCGGAAAACAGAATGTGAGCCATCTGCTCGGGAAACCCAATTTTGAACTGATACGTCACGATCTGGTACAGCCCATCTTTCTTGAAGTAGATGAGATATATAACCTGGCCTGTCCTGCTTCCCCCATTCACTACCAGCGCAATCCTGTTAAAACCGTAAAGACCAGCGTAATGGGGGCCATCAACATGCTCGGTCTGGCCAAAAGAGTAAAAGCCAAAATACTGCAGGCCTCCACAAGCGAAATTTATGGTGATCCCAACGTTCACCCTCAGAAAGAAGATTACTGGGGTAATGTCAATACCATCGGGATCAGATCATGTTATGATGAGGGTAAGCGTTGCGCCGAGACTCTCTTTTTTGATTATCACCGGCAAAACATGGTCAATATCAGGGTGGTACGGATTTTCAATACCTATGGGCCGAGAATGCACCCGAATGATGGGAGAGTAGTCAGCAACTTTATTGTCCATGCCTTGAAAAATCAGGATATAACAGTTTTCGGTGACGGAATGCAAACCCGTTCATTTTGTTATGTAGATGATTTGATAGAAGGCATGATACGCATGATGAATGGCCCGGATGAATTCACCGGCCCTGTAAACTTGGGGAATCCTGCTGAATTTACTATTCTTGAACTGGCTGAAAAAATCCTGAAGATAACGGGGTCACGGTCAAAAATTGTTTTTGCGCCTCTTCCTCAGGACGATCCGCGGCAGCGTCAGCCGGATATCAGCCTTGCTTTTGAAAAACTCAATTGGAAACCGTCCGTAGAGCTGAATGAAGGTCTTGAAAAGACGATAGGGTATTTCGAAACCATTTTATAGGACGAGTCAGTAAATTCCGGTTAAGTTTTTGCGTATGAGTGCTAATCCTCCTTGTCAAAAGTTTGGTGACTCTTGATAAGAAAGAGGTAATGGAAAATGAAATCCATGAACACTTCCTATGTTTATGAAGCACGATTTCAGCAATGAGCCAGGGAAAACCAGAAATTTTTTTGTTGATAATAAAGTGAGTTAGTGGTATTTAAATGCAAAATACTGGGAGATCGTTCAACGGTAGGACAACGGACTCTGACTCCGTGAATTCAGGTTCAAATCCTGGTCTCCCAGCCAAATAAAAATAAGGGGTTAGCCGATTTTGGCCAACCCCTTTATTTTTGCTTGTTACTCTAATAGCCAACCTTTTTTGCCATTAAAAAACAAGGAATATGTAAAAGGGACAGGAATATCAAGCATATATCGTAATAGCTCAATAAATAGGGTCAACCACAAGCATGTAAGAGTGATTGTGGATCGTAGCCCTTTACGGCTTGAGACTTGAAATTGGAAATTAGAAATTGGGGGGCGATAAAATAAGTTTACGAGTTAACAGCACAAAAGCCGGGAGGCCAAATTTCTAATTTCAATTAACGCTTACCGTCGATTGAGACCAACATTTCAAAAATGTAATCCCCCTATTTATTGAGCTGATACGTATTTCTCTTGTAACTACTCAGGTTCAAAGGTTCAAGGTTCAAAGCTATCAACCCTGAACCTTGAACAGTGAACCCCTGAACGGTTAC
>JAUWNZ010000284.1 GCA_030612385.1 Pseudomonadota bacterium
TATGACATTATTCTTCCGGAAAAGGGTGAAATCCCCCCTTTAGAAAAGCTCGATGAAAAGATAGATGCCTTTCTCAGGACAGAGGAATTCATTATATCAAGAGAGAAGAAGGGCAGGCAGATCGAAAAGAATATACGCCCCTTTGTCAACACCATCTCTTTCGACAGGCAGGCAAACAGGATCAAGGCATCGTTGTCTTTCGGAAAGGAGGGGGGAGTCAGGCCTGCTGAGATACTAACCCATGTTCTTGGCCTGGACGCTGAAGCGGCAAAAAAGGCACGGACAATAAAGACAAATACCCTTTTTCACGCTTCCCCTCTTCCACCAGAGGAGAGGGAATTAATTGAGTGAAATCATTGAAAAACTCCCTCCCCCTTGCCCTTGAGGGGGAGGGTGGGGGTGGGGGTAAAAGGGCCCACTTTTGGGACGCACTTAATTTATCAACTTATTTGCCAGTTAGCGAATATTTCTTAGCCTTCGATAGCTTCTCGCCCCGAATTACCGATTCGCCATTCTTTTTCTTTTATCTATCCTTCAAGTATCTTTTTAAATCTCTGTAATAATTCTCATGAGGTCCAATCATGATTAATTCCAAAGTATTACCACCAAACCGATAAGACAATAAGTACTGAATAGTCTGGATCTTGAACTTATGGATATAAACTCCTCGAAGGTCACCTTTCTTTTCCGGTCCGATAGTAGGATTATTCAAGATTCTCTTGATCTGTGCGTCCAATATCTTTTTCTCTTGTTTTCTGAATTGCTTGACTTTTCTTTCAAAGGAACGAGACTGTATGATTTTCATGAGCAATTATCCAAATGTGTATTCTGAGGACTCTCCTTGATCTAACTCTGATAGTCCAATCAAGATTTCCTTAATCAAACGGTATGTCAAGTCAGGATTTTCTTCCGCACACTTCCCAATTTTCGACCAGTGTTCAATCTGCCCTGTTATAGATCGGTTGTCAATTGCACTAAATATTTTTGCGTCTCTGACCAGATTGTCAGAAACTCTCACAGCAGTCGTCATAGTAAAATCCTCCTAAGCATTGTTTAGATGTTGCAAGGTTAGCACAAACAGTTGCATTATGCAACATCTTTCTGCAGAATTGGTGAAGCCCTCTTGTTCTGATTGACTCTGATAAGAACTTCCTTTTTTAAAAGGGAATTTCAAACAGCTAAAATGTTACCACTGTCTTTGCTTTCAGCTTCGAACTTTGAATGGACCGCCATTGCTGCTTTAAGGAGGCTCAAGGGTCTAAAACCCTTAGGAATTCCCCCGCATCGCATAAAGTCGGATTAGATTAATGTGTCATGCCTGCCTGTAGCGTTACGGGCTTAACCGGAACTGTGCATTGGTGTTTACCTGTTCCAGAAATGTCTGTTTTAATCGTTCGGGATCTTCTTTGTCTTGTGAATCCGGCCGGTCTAACAATTTCTTGTTACCCTGCGACACACGTTCAAATGACAGGATTGGTTGTCGATAACCTTGTGTCTCCTGTTTCAGTCCTATTGCATAATGCCAAACGGGTTCCTCATCCGGGCTATTTGCCAGGTAGATTTCAACTATTATTTCCGGATCTCGTCTTGCGGCCAGACTGCGAATTTTTGACACACCGCCGCGGCTTTTAACGGCTTTCTGTAAACTGCCGCCCTCGGGTTTTGCAATATCACGCAGAAATCTAAAAACATCCAGGAGGTTTGATTTTCCCGATGCATTCGGACCAACGAGAAACTGACGCTCCCGCAAGTTTACATCTACGTGCCTGAAGTTTCTCCAGTTCTTCAAGATCGGTCGTGATACAATCATGCTATGCCTTCGTTACCCTCTACGTAATTACACCAATTACATGATATATACTTTGCACGGCCACAGACTGCGCTTTTTCAAACGGTCGGAATTATCAGAAAAGATTAAACCACGAAGAACACGAAGAGGCACGAAGATTAGAAGTAATGCTTTTATAAATTTATGAGATTCCTCGCTATCAATAACTTTAGAAATGATTCTGAAAGGCCTTGTAATTTCCTCTATTGCTCCTTCATCATTTCTTCGAAAGCTTTTGTTATCGAGAGACTTGCTCAGATAAACACGGTCAG
>JAUWNZ010000256.1 GCA_030612385.1 Pseudomonadota bacterium
TCTGGTCGCCGAATCCTGTAAGAATAACATCAAATTCACTCTTTTCTTCCGCTTCCTGAGCTGAACCGGCTGCCGCGGGAGCAGCAACAGACACCGGAGCAGCCGCAGACACACCAAACCTCTCTTCCAGCTCCTTTACAAACTGCGATAGTTCAAGAACTGTCATTCCTTCAATAAAACTTACGACATCCTCTTTTGTAATCTTCTCATCTGCCATTTTTATCATTCCTTCCTGAGTATTTTTATCCTCTTGCCCTATGAGCTTCAAGAACCTGAACAAAACTCCTTGGGACACCACTTAATACATTAACAAGTGAAACTTGCGCAGCCACCAACATGGAGAGAATCTTCCCAAGGAGAATATCTCGTCCGGGAAGATAAGCCAGAACATTCAACTCTTCTCTACTTAAAAATCTACCATCCAGCATCCCGGCTTTAATTTCCACTTCCTGATTCTCTTTGGCAAAATCTACCAGTACCTTCATCGACCTCACTTCATCCCCATAGTTCATTAAAATTGCCATGGGCCCCTTGAAATGCTCCTCCAATATCACAAAATCGGTACCAGTAGAAGCAATTCCCATGAGAGTGTTCTTTACTACTCGAAATTCGGCCTCAACCTCGCGTAATTTGTTTCTCAATGCAGTAATCTGCTCAACATTCACACCACTGTAATCCACAAGAACCGCAAATTTCACATTTTTAAGTTTCTCGTGAAGATCAGCAACAACCCTCTCTTTCATTTTTCGATCCAACTACCTCTAACCCCCTTTTCTCTCCTTGTGCGAACTTCAAGACCCTTATATTTATCAGAAAGTCAGAAACATAATACAGGAAGAAATTTTACACTACTCAATAGTCTCCGCAGGCCGACTCACATCGTTTAAACATCTTGTACCCACTGTCTCCGACTCTTTTCCCACTAAATTTACAATCTCGCAAAAATCTTTCGCGAGCAACATAGCGTTCATACCCAAAATGCTTCTCTGAGCAAGCAAAACCGCCTTTTTACGAGTACATAAAATATACTTGCAGTGCAAGTGCGGTAAGCGCTTATTACCCAAACAGATTTCTAACATCCAGAGGGTCCACTTTTATTCCGGGCCCCATTGTAGTGGAAAGTGATATGCTCTTCAGATAAGTCCCCTTACTCGACACAGGTTTCAATTTTATAATAGCTCCCACCAGGGCAAGAATATTTTCCAATAACTTCTCCACGCCAAAAGAAACCTTACCAACCGGACTATGCACAATCCCCGCTTTTTCTACCCTGAACTCAATCTTCCCCGCCTTCAGTTCTTTCACAACCCTTCCCACGTCAAAGGTCACAGTACCAACCTTCGGATTAGGCATTAGCCCATGCGGACCCAGTATCTTGCCAAGTTTTCCCACGCTTCCCATCATATCAGGAGTGGCGACAACTCTGTCAAACTCGAGCCACCCACCCTTTATCTTTTCAATTATATCATCGGACCCGGCAATATCAGCACCCGCTTCAAGACCTTCTTTTTCTTTATCACCCTTGGCAAAAACCAGTACCCGCACCGATTTCCCCAGTCCGTTAGGAAGAGCCACGCTCCCACGGACCATCTGATCCGCATGTCTGGGATTTACCCCTAATCTAATGGCCACATCAACAGTTTCATCGAATTTTGCCCTTGAAGCGCTTACAATAAGATCCAAAGCCTCATTCGGGGAATACTTCTTTCCAGCTTCAATCTTCTCTTTCGCCACCAAAAAATTTTTACCTTTTTTAGACATTATAGAACTCCAGAAGAACTTTTTCAATTTTAGGCAAGATCCCAAATCTTAAATTTGTAAAGTTTTGTTCACTTGAAATTGCTTATGATCAGCGAAACGATCATAACTTGCTATCTCATAACTTCAATTCCCATGGATTTTGCCGTTCCCTCCACAATTTTTACAGCGCCTTCCACATCTACGGCATTAAGGTCACTGTATTTCAACTCGGCAATCTCCATCGCCTGCCTGGCCGTTATCGTCCCTACCTTCTCTCTTTTGGGATCTACGGAACCCTTCGCAATCTTGGCCGCCTGCTTGAGAAGAACGGAAGTAGGTGGCGTTTTAGTAACGAAGGTAAAGGATCTATCCGCATATACAGTTATCACTACAGGTATAATCGTCTCCTCTTGATTCTGCGTTATGGCATTGTATGCCTTACAGAACTCCATAATATTCACGCCGTGCTGGCCCAGGGCAGGCCCTATGGGTGGCGCAGGAGAAGCTTTCCCCGCCTGAATTTGAAGTTTTATACTTGCTACAATCTTTTTTGCCATTTTGATTACCCTATCTTCGAGTTTCGAGTTTCAAGTTTTGAGTTTCGGGTTTCCAATTTCAAGTTTCAAGCCGTGAACGGCTTATATCAACTTTGCACAACCTGTATAAAATCCAATTCTACTGGTGTTGACCTGCCAAAGATACTAACAATAACCCTTAATTTCCCCTTCTCAGGCTTAACCTCATCAACTACTCCGTCAAAGTT
>JAUWNZ010000300.1 GCA_030612385.1 Pseudomonadota bacterium
TTGATTCAAGAGCTACTTTCGCTTTGAATGATGCACTGTAATTTTTTCTAATTTTACCCATCAATGAGCCTCCTTTTCGTTGATCAGGATATGCTCATTTTACACCTTAAACAACTGTCCAGTTTTTGGGGAGTATTATATATCGAAGTAAAGAACGATTATATAAAATTCTTCCTCGATTCAGAATTGCTAATTGTTTATGAGGCAATGTTTCTCCGTGGTGCTTTTATTATGAAGCAATTAATCGAAAATCTGAAAGAACGTGCTAAAGAATCTCGCCGTAATAAGCATATTAAGACTCTCTCGAAAGAGCAAAAACAAAATGTTTACTTTCAAGTCCTGGAATTCCAAAGACACAATACTGAATTATTGACAATTTGGCCAGTAATGACATTATTTATTTATGGCACGCCATAGCAAGAATCGTTGTTCCCCGGATATCCGCATCATATAACGCAACGCGGGAATCGTAGCCAGGAAACATTCTTTTGTGATGATGACTACAGACAATACATGTAATAGCTCAATGAATAGGGGCTAACCCAGGTATGTAAGAGTGATTGTGGATTGTAGCCCTCTTTACGACTTGAGACTTGAAATTGGAAATTAGAAATTGGGGGGCGATAAAATAAGTTTACGAGTTAACAGCACAAAAGCCGGGAGGCCAAATTTCTAATTTCTAATTTCAGTTAACGCTTACCGTGGATTGAGACCAACATTTCAAAAATGTAATCCCCTGTTTATTGAGCTGATACTAAATAGTCTTATCTTCATTTGTGGAGAAGGCCGTTTAGAATTGCGTTGAGCGCAATCCTCAAGACCCTGGGTGAATCTTCAATATTAATTAATTCCTGCATCTTTTCTATCTTTTTGCCGGCGATCTCTTCAGCCAGATTCCGGCACCAGAGCTCATATACGCCAGGATCTGCAATCAGTCCTCTTTCGTAGTTATCGCTTAAAGCAAAGGCAGATTCCATAAATGAGGCATACCGCGGCTGCAACAGGAGTTCTTCCAGTTTGCCGGCAAGCCTCCGCTTATCCTTAGTGTTTTTGATACCGGCTGTTAGCCGGTAGACGCTTATCTTCCTGTCCTTCAGGCGTTGAAAAATGTTTCGCTGAGCGACAATACCATTTTGCTTATAGATCGCTTCCTTAACCCCTTCATACACCGTCTTTGCAATAAGCTCCCCCATCTTTGAGTGACCACCGGCGTTGTCTATTCTCTTTCCCTTACCTTCCACTACGATTATATTGTCGGTTCCTGTTCCGGTGGCCTGGTGAATCTGCGGGGTATAGTTGCTTCTTATATCAAGATCCATGAGCGCTGCTGTCTTGGCCTCTGTGGCACTGATGATGGCCCTGGTCATCGCCCTTGGTGTGAGCTTCATGTTGGATAAAAGTATGATATTGATCGTCCCCGGCTCATAAAATCTTCCTTCGTCTGCCGACATCCTGACCGCGTTTGATTTAACCCCGGCCGTCACCAGTGCACAGACCTCCATCTCTTTGAACCTTTTACTTTTAATCGCCAGGTTGTCCATATCTGCGCCGGTAAAGAGAAAACTCGCTGTATCCTCCGATTTGCCGATAACCCGGTATACCCGCTCCCTCATATCCTTCAAACCGAGTTTATGGCCGACTGCCCAGCATGGAGGAGATGAATAATGGTTTCCGACAGATTTTAGTCCTGTTCTCTGTCCTTCAAGGGTAGAGACCACAGACAGTGGTTCCTTAAAATCGATGATCAGTGTCTTGTTCAAAAAATCATGGATATAGCTGTATACGACACTTGCATCTTTTATGTAGTCAAAATCAAGATCGAGGTGACGTGACTTGAATACATG
>JAUWNZ010000222.1 GCA_030612385.1 Pseudomonadota bacterium
TGTTGTTAAAAATATTACCGACTATGGGCTCTTTATTGATCTGGGAGGGATAGATGGTCTGTTGCATGTTACCGATATATCATGGGGAAGAGTGACGCGCCCGTCGGACAATTTTTCCAGAGGTGACAGGATAAAAGTGAAAATCCTTTCTCTTGACAGAGAAAAGGAGAGGCTCACCCTTGGGCTCAAACAACTTACGGAAGATCCCTGGGGTACTGTTGTTGAGGAATATCCGGTTGGCTGCATAGTGACGGGGAAGGTTGTAAATATCACGGACTATGGTGCTTTTGTGGAACTTGGGTCAGGAGTAGAGGGCCTGGTCCATGTTTCCGAGATGTTCTGGACAAGAGAGATTAAGCATCCTGCCAGGGTCTTGTCTGTAGGCGGGATGGTTGACGTGAGGGTACTCAATGTGGATCCGGAGGGTAAAAGAATATCACTTAGTTTGAAGCAGGCTATGGAGAATCCATGGGCGGCTCTGAAGGAAAAGTACCCTGAGGGCAGTATTGTAAAGGGGGTAGTAAAAAATATCGCAAACTTCGGTGTATTTGTCGGGGTTGAAGAGGGCATAGACGGTCTTGTGCATATTTCCGATATCTCCTGGAAAAATCGTGTAAAACATCCGTCGGAGTTTTTCAAGAAGGGTCAGGAAGTTGAAGCGGTGGTTTTGAATATTGACGTGGAAAACGAAAAATTTTCTCTTGGGATAAAACAGATTGAAAAGAATCCCTGGGATGATATCGATTCAAAATATAGCTTAGGTTCTGTAGTTTCAGGAAAGGTCACGAATATTAAGGATTTCGGCGTCTTTGTGGAGGTAGAAGAAGGGGTAGAGGGACTGGTTCATATTTCAGAGCTGAGTCATAAGAGGGTAAAGTCAGCCTCGGGCCTGTTTACGATCGGAGATACTGTATCGGCTGTTGTTAAGAATGTTGACCCGGAAAAAAGGAGAATAAGGTTGAGTATCAAGGATCATGAATCTCCTCCTGAAAAATCACCGGTATCACAATATCTAAATACCAGTGAAAATATCACTTCTAATTTGGGGAAGGCCCTGTCGGAAATGAAATTCCCGGACATTAAAGCTTAGCTCAGGGTAACTGCTCAGGCAGATAGACTGAAGGATGCGGGCGCGGCGCCCCGCAGGAAATGTCCCTGGGGCGCTACTATTAAGAAGAAGGCTCTATCTTAAGCGTACACCACCCGCGCGGACGTAAGCTTGGTGATATTTCAGCCTAACAGCCTAAACAACCTGAACAGTGGATACGTGAACGGTTACTTGTGATGAGAAGACACCCTGTGATTTTTGGAGTATTCCTTTTACTATTAATATTTGTTCTCTTTTTCCTTATTGTTTTTTCTGTTGCCATCTTCACCGGTGACAGAAAACCGTTTTCTCTTAGAGATAAAATCGGTGTCGTAACGGTGGGAAAAATCATTAGCGATTCTTATCCTGTTGTGGATCAGCTGGTTGAATATGGTAGAGACGACAGCATCAAAGCGGTGGTTGTGAGGGTGGATTCGCCTGGCGGCGGAGTGGTCCCGTCACAGGAGATATATAATGCGATTCTGTCTTTGAAGAAGAAAAAAAGGGTGGTTGTTTCGATGGGCTCGGTGGCGGCATCAGGGGGATACTATATTGCCTGCGCTGCCGATGAGATTGTGGCCAATCCAGGCACGATAACAGGCAGCATAGGCGTTATCGCGCATTTTTCTAATGTGGAAGAACTTCTTAAGAAAATAGGACTAAAATCCTCAATTATTAAAAGTGGGAAGTACAAAGATATCGGTTCTCCTTTGAGGGAGATGACCCAGGATGAAAAAAGATTATTTCAGGGAGTGATCGATGATATTTATGATCAATTTATTGAGGCAGTTTCTACAAACAGAAATATAACAAAGAAGAAAGTTGCGGATATTGCCGATGGGAGGATATTCACCGGCAGACAGGCATTGAAGATGAAGCTTGTTGATTTTTTAGGTGATAAGGAGTACGCGATTAATCTTGCCGCGAAACTTTCCGGGATTGAGGGGGAACCTGAGGTGGTCTGTCCAGGGAAGAAGGGTTTGGGGTTCTGGAAATATATTGTAAAAGAGATGGCCTCCACTGTTGTAGGTGAGTTGAAGAAAGAAAGTAGCGGGATTAGTTATCTATATCTGAATTGATCCAGAGGTAACCCGGCTACTTTGTTTTCATGTGGATTTGATCATGACAAAGAGCGACTTAATCGAAAAGGTGCGGGAACGGCTGAAGGATTATCCTAAGAAGGATGTGGTTTTTGCAACCGATATCATATTTCAGGCTATGACGGACGCCCTGGCAAGAGATGAGAAGGTGGAAGTTAGAGGGTTTGGAAATTTTACCGTCAGATCCAGAAATTCGCGAAAAGGAAGAGATCCAAGAACTGGGACAGTGATAAATGTCGATTCAAGGAAGGTGCCTTTTTTCAGAGTTGGCAAGGCGGTACGCAACTTAATTAATGCCTGAACGAAAAACCCGTTCAGGCACGGTTTTGAGTTTCGGGTTTCGAGTTTTGAGTTAAAAAAAGAAAGCAATCTCAGCAAGTTTGAATTTTCCAGACAAAATTGAAAACCATGTTCGATCAACAGTATAAAAGCATGAAAGCCAAATTTCCAATTTCTAATTTCTAATTTCAACATTCCGTGAACGCTTACTATTTGATGTTGGATGTGGAGGAGATGAAGGATGAAGTATGAGTCGATAGCGGTGACGGAAGAGGAGGGATATGCCGTTGTTTTGTTGAATCAGCAGGATAAAATGAATGCAATCTCGCGGGAAATGTATTACTGCGGTTAAAATTTTGATCTTCCTTGACCTTGACGAAAAATCCTAGTTTTCGTTCAGACACTAAATATGTTAGAGACAACCATTCGTCGCATTGGCTCTTTGGACAGGGCTGCTATGAAAGAAGCCAAACGCCACCAGGATCAACTGGCCCTTCCCCCTGGAAGCCTTGGCAGACTCCATGAATTCTGTATCTGCCTGGCTG
>JAUWNZ010000144.1 GCA_030612385.1 Pseudomonadota bacterium
CCGTCGGAAATAGCTTTGCCCGCCACAGCAGCCGTGCCCTGACCTATAAGGACGATACGTCTGATTTTATCATGAGTCAGGGCATCTCTTAAGCTTTCCGGCAGGATATCATCTCCAAAATTGAAGGCAACTTTCTTTCTGCCGCTGCCTTTTTCAGATATTCGATACTTTCCCCGCAGGGTCTTTCTGACGGAAATGGATGACTCGGTAATCTCTTTTAAAAAATAATGGGGATAGCTGCCACGGTCGATATCGCGGGTTGTGATCTCTGATTTTTGAATATCCTTCTTCGTAATCGCAAGCGGTGTCCCATCATAGCGCAGCGCCCTGACACCTGAAGCGCCTCCGGAGGATTCCTGATCCAGGATGAATATTTGCCCGTTTGTTTTGGATTTTACGTTCTCATTTTCCCCTTCCATCTTCAGAAAAAAAGGTGTTCTCTCAACCAGCCCGTAAAGCTCTGAAGAAAAGATATATTGATCTTCACATAAACCGACATAGATAGATTGTCCGCTTCCCTTAAGACCAAGATACACCTTTCCGGGTTCAAGATTACTCTCCATGGCGATTGCGTGCGATCCTTCGAAGCCGTTTACTGCCAGCCTGAATGCCTCAGAAAGATCACACCCTTTCAGAAGATATTTTTCAATCTGCAAAGGGATGATCTTTGTGTCGGAAGTCAGATCCGGCGCTATCATAACCTTCTCTTCCGATTCAAGAGAATCTCTCAGCGCCTGATAATTGTCGATATCTCCATTCAGCACAACACTGACAGACCAGTTTCCCCCGCCGTAATGCGGGTAATTCCTTGTTGTCTCCGGTGATGAAGAATCTTTAGAGGAATGGGCAAAGTTGTTTATGGGATGACAGTTCTCTTCGGTAATGGAACCAACCGATGCCCAGCGTGTATGTGCCAGCGATGTCTCGAACCTGGCAGTTTCACCGGCAAACTCATGAAAGATACGATCCTGGCCGATAGCCTTTCTCAACTCCCCGACATTTCTCCCCAACTCTCCGATAACAGAGGCTGTCTTGTATGTAAAAGAAAGAGTCTCTCCCCTTTTCAGGAGGCAACCATCATTGAAACGGATCGAGCCATTGATTGTGTCTCCCCCATTCGTCCTCCTTATGAAATCATCGTAGAGGCCTTTTTCCCTGAGGGTCTTCAAAATCTTCTCCAGAGAGCCGCTGTTACCAAGGGTAAAGGACATCTGTATCCCTGCCGAGTCTCTCCCCCTGACCTCGAGCCTGTCCAGGCTATTCAGAAGGGAATTGATTTTCATATATTTCTTGAAACCTTCAACAGAGATATCATCTATTTTACCTGATCCGTATAACTCCGCTATTCTCTCAATATTGCTAAGGATATCTTGCTCCAGGCCCCAGCAGATATCCTTCATCATAATCAGTCTGCCGTTGATTGTCTCCATCTCTTCGGTGGGAAAGAGGTGGGCATTCTCTTCAATCAGCTTTTCTTCGTGAAGGAGAAACGCATTCATTTCCACGGTGAGGTCTGTGAGTCTAACTGCCTTATCAGGGTGAAAAAAGATGTCCTGAAATGGGATTTCCCGCTTCAGCTCCAGGACACCCTTTTCCATCTCCATTAACCTGTCCCGACCAGCCAGGTAATTCTCAGGAGTAATGGAACGTGAAAGGAGCTTTTTCATGGTTCCTTTTTTGATATCATCAAAGAGCCGTATCAACCTTGCGGCCACATCCGTTTCCGCAGGTACGCTCCTCTTTTTAATTGTAAGGATACCTGCCAGACCACAGGGGATGATGTCGGAAAGCGCCGGAAAGAGTATGACGGAACCGGAAGGAACATTATCAGGATCACGTCCGATATATATCTTCCACTTTCTTAGTTTAAACATTTTCGCAGTTACTCCGGTTCACGGTTCAGGGTTGCGTTTATATGAAGGAATGACATCCAACGCATTACTTGTTACCTGATCCACTATGGCCTGTAGCCAGACCGTGCCCCCGGATGAGGTTCCGGGATCCAATCCCTGAATGGTTTTTATATAATCCGAAGATCCTTTTTCAAGTTCTTCACGGATAATGTCGATAAAAGAATCCCTCTTTTCCGGATCGATCACTTCTTCATATCCGCCGGCAAAACATTTTTCAAGTTCCGGCCAGTTCTCAAGTAATTCTCTCTTCTGCATGTAAAGTGTTTTCCAGTCAGTCCCGATCAATCGCCTCTCGCCGATCTTAATCGATTTTTCCATTTTCTCAGAAAGATCCCTAAACCGCTTCAATCTCTCATTGACGGCAAGCTTCAGCCTCTCCATCGCGCCGTCATAGAGTTCCGGGCCAAATTCATCAACCCGAAGAAAGAAGGGCTGTCGAACATGGATATACCACTGTCTGAGGGCAATGAGATTGGCTAAGTAGCAGATGTTATTATAGACCCTCCCTCTAACATCCCTGTAAAAACCTGTTTCAAACTCTCCCGCGTCTGAAAATCCCCTCGTCGAGGTGGGGCAGGAAGAGGGAGTTACTCCTTCTGAAGGGAGATTCTCCCCGCCAAAGGGTGTCGCTGTCAGAAGTCTGCCCCCTTCTGGACAATCTTCCCGATATACAGTGCCAGCTGCTATAACCGTGCCGTAACCGATCCTCAACGGGCCTACCAGACCTCCCTGTCCTCCAAGAAAGATGGAAGGCTGGTTTATCATAACACCTCTCGGAACATCTCCGATTAAGGAGGCGGTCGCCTTATCCTGATTGGGGGTATAGTTAAAGTGAATATAGGAGCTGCCTACCTCGCTATGGTCTTTCCTGCCGACGCCGCCGGCCATTAAGCAATCACAGAAATTTACTAGGCTGCCAAGGGTGACAAAGGGGAAAAGGATAGTCTGTTTTAAACCCACTGTGTGACCTCCCCTGGATCCTTCCTCCAGGAGGCAGCACTCTCTCACGTGAGCTCCAGATGCCATTTCTACTTTTCCAAGAAAGGTGGAGTCTTTGAAAAATCCGCCTCTGAGCTCTGTGCCGGGGCCAGTCTGACAATCAACAATTGTAGACGGTGATTCATACCCTAACTTAGTTTCAGAACAGATGAGCGTCTTAGCGCCATATATCCTGACTCCACTATGCAGAGTAACGCCTTTGCCTGAAATCCTGTCTACATCCACCTCTTTTCCAACTTCAACAGAAGAGGGATTTGGAATTTTTACTCCATTTGCGATCAATTTGGTTATATTATCCTGAATTTCCACTCCCACCCTCATTTATCGTAACCACTCAGCCACTAAAGCGCCAAGATTAAAATTTCGGTAATTACTAAGGTTGTCAGGTTTAAGGTTCACAGTTAAAAGAGTTCCAATCAAATTAATTCTGTATCAGTTCAATAAATAGGGGCAAATCCAGACACGTAGCCGCCTCCATCTTCCGGAGGCGGGGTTTGGGTGTAGAGGTTACGCCTTTGAGTTTTGCACGGCCCCTGTAGCGGAGACCTTCAGGTCTCCATATTCACGTAACACAGTATGGCTGAAGCACATGGAAGGCTGAAGCCTTCCGCTACATGCTTCTGCCATATACCTTCCGCTATTCATTGAGCTGATACTTAATTCTCTTCCTTCAACCGTTGAACCGTGAACCCCGGAACCGTGAACCTGAGCAGTTACTATTTATCTTTTTCTAAAAATTTTATCAGCTTATCAACAGCGCCACGATTTCTCTCCATAAAATTCACGAAGCCGATGCCGATCTCGTAGAGTTTTTTTTCATCCGACAGCCTGTACCACCTGATATCGATCTTCGACTCCAGAACCATATCCGGCAAAAAGATTTTCAGATTTAAATCGGGCTTTTCTGCTGAAATAAACAGGTGTCGATTATCAATAGAAACCTGTTCCGAGTGAAGCAGGGCTCCCTTAGTAGAAAAATTCAATACCTTAACACGTATCTGGCCCTGAAAGTCAGGAAATACAGCCTCAACCGAGGCATCCCAACAAACAATATACCGTTTTTGAAGTCTGCGCTCTTTGCTCTTTAAGAACATATTGTAACTCCTCAGGTTCACTATTGATAACTTTTAACCGTTGTCACTATTCAGCCACCGATCTACGCGGATTATCACCGGTATTTTTTCTCCTATTTTTTGTCTCCACGCAGTTATTTCGTGTTTTTGTAATCTTCGGACTTTCGTGATCGTTTTAAATTCTTTTACCGTTTGACTGAGTTCACGCCGAAGC
>JAUWNZ010000125.1 GCA_030612385.1 Pseudomonadota bacterium
GGTTCTACTTATCAAGTGCCAACGGAGGTATCGAGTAATAGAAGAGTTTATTTGGCGATTAAGTGGTTGATAGATAATGCAAGAAAACGTGCCGGCAAGAGCATGAAGACAAAGTTAGCCGCCGAGTTTATTGATGCTGCAAGTAACAGAGGAGCCTCGGTTAAGAAAAGGGAAGATGTACACAAAATGGCTGAGGCGAATAAAGCTTTTGCGCATTACAGATTCTAAAGGGTAGCAGTTATCGGTGATAGGTTAAATTGGCACGTTTTTTCCCCTTGAATAATATCCGCAATATCGGAATTATGGCTCATATAGATGCGGGCAAGACCACCACAACGGAGCGGATGTTGTATTATACTCAGGAATCTTATAAGATGGGAGAGGTTCATGATGGCACCGCTGTCATGGACTGGATGGAACAGGAGCAGGAAAGAGGGATTACGATAACCTCTGCGGCTACCGTATGTACCTGGCGAAATAATTGCGTAAATATAATAGATACGCCGGGTCACGTTGACTTCACGGTAGAGGTTGAAAGGTCTTTGAGAGTCCTAGATGGCGCTGTTGCCGTCTTTTGCGGTGTTGGTGGAGTAGAACCCCAGTCAGAGGCGGTCTGGAGGCAGGCTGACAGATACAATGTACCGCGCATAGCCTTTATCAATAAGATGGATAGAGTGGGTGCGGATTTTGGGAAGGTCGTTTCTACCATCAGAGAAAGGTTGGCCGCAAATCCCGTTCCGGTACAGCTTCCCATAGGGAAAGAAGAGGAGTTTAAGGGGGTTATTGATCTTATTCGTATGCAGGCAATTTATTATGACCAGGATACCCTTGGAAGTGAGTTCAGGGTAGGTGAAATTCCCACCGAGATGGGGGATGCCTCTCGTGAATATAGAGAAAAACTGATTGAGAGCCTCGCTGATTATGACGAGGAGCTGATGGGGAAATACCTCAATGACGAAGCTCTTTCATATGAAGAAATAACAAGGGCTATCAGAAAAGAGACACTTTCTCTAAAAGTAATACCTGTTCTGTGTGGTTCTGCTTTCAAGAATAAAGGTGTGCAGCCTCTTCTGGATGCTGTGGTAGATTTTCTCCCATCGCCTTTGGATCGGCCTCCTGTGATTGGAAAGGGTCTCGACGGGGAAGATATTGAAAGAGTCGCCGGCGATGATTCGCCGTTTTCAGCCCTTGCCTTCAAGATTATGACCGATCCTTTTGTTGGTCAGTTGACTTATTTTAGAGTCTATTCCGGTGTCTTGAAAGCTGGTTCATATGTATACAATTCGTCTAAAAGAAAAAGGGAAAGAATTGGGCGATTGCTCAAGATGCATGCCAATAAAAGGGAGGAGATCAAAGAAGTTCGCACAGGTGATATTGTCGCGGCTGTTGGTTTGAATTCAACCTCCACAGGGGATACGATAACCGATCTCGCTCATCCATTGGTATTGGAGATGCTTGAATTTCCTGAACCTGTTATTGCTGTGGCGATAGAGCCTAAAACAAGAGCAGATGAAGAAAAATTGGATGGCGCTCTGCAAAAAATCGCCAGGGAGGATCCTTCCTTCAAGGTCAAGGTGGAACAGGAAACAGGTCAAACTTTGATTTCAGGAATGGGGGAGTTGCACCTCGAGATTATCGTTGACAGGCTTAGGAGGGAGTTTGATCTTGGAGCAAATATCGGCAGTCCTCAGGTGGCTTACAAGGAGACGATTAGAAAGCACATTCGATCGGAAGGAAAATTTGTCAAGCAGTCAGGAGGTAGAGGGCAATATGGTCACGTGGTGTTAGAGATTGAGCCGAATGAGCCGGGTCAGGGTTTTGAATTCAGAAATAAAATTGTTGGGGGGGTTATTCCCAGGGAGTATATACCGGCAACAGAAAAAGGTGTTGTTGAGGCAATGGAAGAGGGGATAATCGCTGGTTATCCTGTTGTGGATGTCGTTGTAAGTTTGGTTGACGGTTCCTTTCATGAAGTCGATTCATCGGAGATAGCATTTAAGATAGCGGGTTCGATGGGATTCAAAGATGGCGGAAGAAAGGCTCACCCTGTGCTTCTGGAGCCGGTTATGTCTGTTGAGATTGTGGCTCCTTCGGAATACATGGGAGATGTAATCGGCAACATCACGTCCAGGAGGGGAAAGATTGTCAGCATTGAGTCGAGGCCTGGTCTGGAGGCTATAAACGCAGAGGTTCCTCTGGCGGAGATGTTTGGTTATGCGACTGATTTAAGGTCGAAGACTCAGGGGAGGGCCACCTATTCGATGCATTTTCTTAATTATAGCGCAATATCTGAGCGGTTGGCGAAGGAGATAATTGAGAAAAACTTAAATTGACATGGCATTAAAAAAGTGGGATAAGCAAACCAATTATTTTATCTTAAGGGGGTAAGGGAGATGGCCAAGAAGAAGTTTGAGAGAACAAAGCCACATCTAAATATAGGCACAATAGGTCACGTGGATCACGGCAAGACAACATTGACGGCCGCAATTACGAAACATCTGGCCACAAAAGGATTGGCGGAATATATGCCTTTTGATTCAATCGATAATGCGCCGGAAGAGAAAGAAAGGGGTGTGACGATCAATATTGCCCATGTGGAATATGAGACGGCAAAGAGGCATTATGCCCATGTTGACTGCCCCGGACACGCTGACTATATAAAAAATATGATTTCCGGAGCGGCTCACATGGATGGTGCTATTCTGGTAGTGGCTGCATCCGATGGGCCCATGCCTCAGACGAGAGAACACATCCTTCTGGCGAGGCAGGTCCAGGTTCCCTATCTCGTGGTCTATATGAACAAGATTGATCTGGTTGATGATCCCGAGCTGCTTGATCTTGTGGAGCTTGAAATGAGGGATCTCTTGAATGAATATGATTTCCCGGGTGACGATATACCGATTATCAGGGGATCAGCCCTTAATGCCCTTGAGAGTGATGACCCGGATTCCGAAGATGCTAAGTCTGTATGGGAATTGCTGAATGCTGTTGATGAGTACGTTCCTGAACCTGTGCGTGATCTGGATAAACCGTTTCTAATGCCTATTGGGGATGTTTTCAGTATATCCGGTCGTGGCACTGTGGTTACCGGCAGAGTGGATCGAGGTATAATTAGAACGGGAAATGAAGTGGAGATTGTAGGTATCAGGCCAACCATTAAGACGGTGTGTACCGGTGTCGAGATGTTTCGCAAAACATTAGACGAAGGGCGGGCGGGTGATGATGTAGGCGTGCTTCTCAGGGGCACCAAGAGGGAAGATGTTGAAAGAGGGCAGGTTGTGGCAATCCCCGGGTCAATTACTCCTCATACAAAATTTAAGTCGACTGTCTATGTGTTGACCAAGGAAGAAGGCGGGAGACATACGCCTTTCTTCGCAGGTTATCGTCCTCAGTTTTATTTCAGGACGACAGATGTAACAGGGATTGTCACGCTTCCAGAAGGTGTTGAGATGGTTATGCCCGGCGATAATGTAAACATTGAGGTTCAGCTTATTATGCCTATTGCTATGGAAGGACAACTCAGGTTCGCCATCCGTGAGGGCGGTAGAACCGTTGGCGCGGGCGTTGTGAGTGAGATCATAGAATGATGGAAAATCAAAAAATAAGAATTCGCCTTAAGGCCTATGATTATAAATTGCTGGATCGATCTGTAGAAGATATTGTTGATACAGTCAGAAGAACAGGCGCTCGTATAGCCGGCCCAATACCCTTGCCCACAGTAATAAGAAAATACTGTGTTAATAGATCACCTCATGTCGATAAGAAGTCGAGGGAACAGTTTGAAATAAGGACGCACAAAAGGCTGGTTGATATCATTGAACCGACACAGGCAACCGTGGATGCTCTCATGAAGCTTGATCTTTCTTCCGGTGTTGATGTTGAGATAAAGTTGTAATTATCGAAATGTATCGAGACGGATTTTCAGGAAAATCCGTCTCTCTTTTTTGTCATAGGATGCCTGTGGAAATAGAGTTTAGATATTAGGAATTGTCAGATATGGAAAAAGGACTAATAGGCAGGAAGTTGGGGATGACGCAGATATTTTCAGGGGATGGTATGACTGTTCCGGTTACAGTCATCGAGTTGGGGCCTTGTGTGATCACTCAAAAAAAGACCAGGGAGATCGATGGTTATGATGCCATGCAGTTGGGCTTTGGACGGAAGAAACAGAAGAATGTTACAATGCCGGTACAGGGGCATTTAAGGAAGACAGGCAGTGTTTTTTTTCAGATATTAAGGGAATTCAGAACGATCTCACCCACTGATTATGAAGAGGGGCAGGAACTGAAAGCTAATATTTTTGAAGTAGGTGAGTCTGTTGATATAGTTGGAAAAAGTAAAGGGAAAGGCTTTGCGGGTGTAGTGAAACGATATGGTTTCAGAGGAGGTAGGGCAACTCATGGTTCTATGTTTCATCGGGCTCCTGGATCCATGGGAGCCAGCGCGTATCCTTCAAGAGTCTTTAAAGGCAAGAAACTTCCCGGACATATGGGTAACAGGAGAAAGACGGTACAAAATCTCATTGTTGCAGATGTAATGCCGGAAAG
>JAUWNZ010000077.1 GCA_030612385.1 Pseudomonadota bacterium
GAAGCATGAGAACTGCCGTGTGATGTGCGTCTATCATCGCGGCGAACACCAGGATACATATGGGAATATCCCATGGTTCGGCGAGCGTTTTGCCGTGAGCGTGGAGGCGTTCAGACCCTGTACGGAATACAGGGGACTGAGAGCTCAGCGTGATTATGCCGGGCAGATCATAAAATGTCTTGCCCGGATGGAGGAGGACTACTTTGCGACATGTCGGCAACGACATAGTGGACTTGACGGACCCCGGCATAATGGGGAAAAGCAGGGAAGCGCGTTTCATCAGCCGGATTCTGACTCAAATGGAGAAGGAGAGGCTGCCGGCTTCGGCCAGTCCGGATACCATGCTGTGGGCTCTGTGGGCGGGAAAAGAAACTGCGTATAAAGTTGTCAGAAAATCCCATGCCGCTGTTTCCTCAGCTCCCCGCGCATATGAAGTGGACTTTGTTGGGAACGGCATGATGGAACTGGAAAAGGATTTTATCATTTCAGGTGTTGTGGAAACGCCATATGATCCTGTAACAATCAGAACATTTAAAACACGCAATCACATACATTGCATCGGATGCGATGGGAAATCGAAGACCCTGGACTCTGTTGTCTGGGAAGTCAGGCGTGTTGAAGAGGAGCTGAGAGTCTTGCCGTGTTTTGAGTCGTTTTTCGTGCGTGAAGCTGCGAAAAAGCGCCTGTCGCTCCATCTAAATCGAAATTTGGACGAGATCGAGATTCGCCGTTTGAAGGGGCAGTATGGTCTGGAGCCTCCGGCAGTCTATGTAAAAGGTCGCTCTGTAATGGTAGATATCAGCCTGAGTCATGATGGAAAATTTGTGGCTTATGCCTTCGCTACCGATTCTTCATTCTGAGCCCTCTTTCCATATCGCGCCTGTCTTCTCTAATCTTGAGGGACTGGCGCTTGTCATATAGATTTTTACCTTTGCCTACCCCTATTTCTATCTTTACCTTTCCATTCTTAAAGTATGCCTTTAAAGGAATAATGGCCATCCCTTTTTCTCTCGACTTGCCGTATAGCTTTTTTATCTCCCTTTTATGGAGGAGTAGTTTTCGCACTCCGAGCGGATCATGATTTGCCAGGTTCCCATGTGAGTAAGGGCTGATATGCGCTCCATGCAGAAAAACTTCCCCATTCCTAACCTCGGCGTAGCTGTCCTTCAGGTTACCCTTGCCCTCGCGCAGGGCCTTTACTTCCGTGCCGACAAGGACGATACCTGCTTCATATGTCTCTTCAATAAAATAGTTTCGCCTTGCCGTTTTGTTCAGACATATTATCTTATTTGAGGGTTTCATTTTTTCGTAATCGTTTACCTCGGAGTTCGCAGAGAAATTAGCCTTGTAAGCCTGGAACTAAAGTCGCTTCGCTCCAATTTTAAATTTTTCATCCCAGGCTGCCTTGTTTAGCATATTAGAAATGAATATTCTACAGGATTGTCCATCCCCAAAAAAAGACATCGATTTACCATAAGCGTTCACGGCTGCAAAAGTTATTTGACTTTTGCAAAACTCTGTGCTAAGCAGAAAGGTGTTATGAGTAAAGAGTTGAGAAAAACCATAAGACCTCTGGCGTATGCCAGCAGTGTGGGGTTTGTGCTGGTCATATCGAGTTTTGGGGGTCTTTTTCTTGGAGTATACTTAGATCAGAAACTGGGAACAGGCCACAAGCTTGCAATATTGCTTTTTTTGATAGGGACTATTGCAGGCTTCAGGAACATATTTGGTATGCTTAAAAAGTATTTCAGAGAGGAGAGACCTGTAATAGAGCGTTTAAAATATGAATCACATAGAAAAAGACCCCTTGCAAAAAAAGCTTGAGGTAAGGAATTGGATCGTTCTTGGGATATTCCTTGCCGTTAGTCTTATCTTTATGCCATACAGATTTACTCTCGGCATACTGTTAGGCGGTCTTATAGGTATTATAAATTTTTACTGGCTCTCCCGGGGTCTTCGGAAGGTGTTTCAGCAGTTTTTAGACAAAGCAAAATCATCTATAGTAAAAAGGTATTACATCAGGGTTACAGTTACGGGAGTTGCGCTTTTCTTTATTATTACCCGGACGCCGGCTGATGTAATCGGTTTGATAGTTGGTCTTTCCGTCGTCGTAGTAAATATTGTATCTACGATACTGCTTGAGTTCTCAAAAAATTATGCCAAGGAGGTTGAATAAAAAAGATGTTGCATCCATTTTTGTTTCTTGAAAATGACTTTTTCCCTGACCATGTTATTCATACCTGGTTTATCATGCTGGTGCTGATCGTAGTTTCCTATCTGGCAACGCGCCGGCTGGATATCTATCCCGGTAAGCTTCAGAATGTTATGGAGATAGTTATTGGCGGTCTTGATACTTTTATCACCGACTTGATGGGACCTGAAGGGAGGAAGTTTTTCCCGCTCGTAGCCACAATCTTCCTCTTCATTTTGATAGGAAACCTGTTAGGGAAAGTTCCGGGATTTGAATCGCCCACAGGTAATTGGAATACGACGCTCGCTATGGCGCTGATCGTGTTTATTGTGTACCAGTCCGTTGGTATCTGGACTCACGGATTTAAGTATATAAAACACTTTCTGGGACCTGTCTGGTGGCTATCCCCCCTGATATTTTTAATTGAGGTGATCAGTCATTTTGTCAGGATTCTTTCTCTTTCGGTGCGACTATTCGGAAATATGACGGGTGGACATATCGCTGTTTGTGTGCTGTTTTTCCTGGCGCCCTTTCTTATCCCATCAGCAATGACTGGTCTTGAGCTGCTTGTAGGTGTAATCCAGACAATGGTTTTCGTTATATTGACACTCTCGTATCTAATGGGGGCGGTAGAGGAAGCTCACTGATTTATTGAAATGACGGTTTGAATAAAAGAAAGGGGTCAAAAATTATCTTTGACCCCTTTTTATTTTCTGATTGCAAATATTAAAATTATGTAACTAACTTTTCAAGTACTCATCGATCGCCCTTGCCGCCTTTCTTCCGGCGCCCATGGCGAGAATAACCGTTGCGGAACCGGTTACTATATCACCGCCCGCGTAAACTCCCCGTCGGCTGGTTTCACAGTTTTCATCTTTTACCGTGACATGCCCCCACCTATTTGTCTCTAACCCGGGCGTTGTGGCAGGAATGATGGGATTTGCCATTGTCCCAACGGCGACTACGACCGTATCCACGTCCATAACAAACTCGGAATCTTTTATTGGAACGGGCCTTCGCCTCCCGGACTCATCCGGTTCACCCAACTCCATCCTTAGACACTTCATTTCCTTCACCCAGCCATCTTTATCGCCTATATACTCTACAGGATTGGTAAGGAGCTTGAACTGAACACCCTCTTGCCCGGCATGATGCACCTCCTCAATCCTGGCCGGCATCTCAACCTCGGTGCGGCGATAAATAATATAAGCATTCTCAGCACCCAGCCTCAGCGCTGTTCGTACCGAATCCATGGCTACATTGCCACCGCCGATCACTGCCACGTTTTTGCCGCGAACTATCGGCGTATCATATTCCGGGAATCTATAGGCCTTCATCAGATTGGATCTGGTAAGATATTCATTGGCTGAATAGATACCGGACAGGTTCTCCCCAGGAATATGCATAAAGACGGGGGCGCCGGCACCGACACCAAGGAAGACGGCGCCAAATCCCTCTTCAAAAAGTTCATCCACCGTTTTTAATCTCCCGATCACGGTATTGGTTATGATCTTTACACCTAATTTTTTTAGATAATCAACCTCCGCCTCCACGATTTTTTTGGGGAGACGAAATTCCGGGATGCCGTACACCAGAACCCCTCCCGCCTTATGAAGAGCCTCAAAGATAGTAACCTCGTGGCCGAGCTTTACAAGGTCTCCGGCTATTGTCAGTCCTGCGGGGCCTGCCCCCACAACCGCTACTTTTTTGCCGGTGGATCGGGCAATCTCCGGAACCGTTATATTTCCTGACTCGCGCTCATAGTCGGCTGCAAAACGTTCGAGCCTTCCTACGGCCACCGGTTCTCCTTTCCTTCCCAGAATACAAATCTTCTCACACTGATCTTCCTGGGGACATACCCTGCCACACACAGCGGGAAGGCAGTTTGTCTCCTTGAGCCTGCGGGCAGCCCCTGAAAAATTCCCCTCGGCAATCAGTTTTATAAAGCCGGGTATATCCACATCTACCGGACAGCCTCCAATGCACAGGGGTTTCTTACACTGGATACATCTTTTTGCCTCGGCAACAGCCATCTCTTCAGTATAACCGAGAGGCACTTCATCGAAATTGCGGGTCCTCAATTTTGGATCCTGTTCGGGCATACCCTGTCTGTGGATTGTTTCCCTTTCCTTTTTATCTTTCATCTCTTCCGCACCTGCATCTTTCCATCGATTCTCTTTCCTCATTTAGATACATCCTGAGGCGGCTTGCCAACAGATTAAAATCAACCTCGTGACCATCAAACTCAGGACCATCCACACACGCAAATTTCGTTTCACCCTTCACAGATACACGGCAGGCGCCGCACATACCGGTGGCATCCACCATAATCGGATTGAGGCTGACTATGGTTTTAATCTTATAAGGCCTTGTAACATCACATATTGCCTGCATCATCGGCACAGGCCCTATGGCAAATATCCTGTCAATCTTTTCGTCCGAATCGATCATATCTTGCAGCGCGCCACTCACAAAACCGTGAAATCCATAACTGCCGTCATCCGTGGTCACGATGAGTTCATCACTTGTATTCTTCATTTCATCTTTTAGTATCAGGAGATCCCTGTTCCTTGCTCCTATGATGGAGACAACTCTGTTACCGGCCTTCCTCAATGAAACGGCTATCGGGTAGACGACTCCGACTCCGACTCCGCCACCTACACATACAACAGTCCCAAAGTTGTCTATCTCGGTTGGATTGCCGAGGGGCCCCTGCACCCCGCTGATATTATCTCCGGCATTCAGCGCCGCCAGGCATGTGGTTGTCTTTCCCACAATCTGAAAGATAATGGTGATCGTTCCCTTCTCTACATCGGAATCCGCAATAGTCAGGGGAATTCTTTCACCCTTTTCGTCGGTCATAATAACGACGAACTGGCCTGCCTTCCTCTTTTTCGCTATTTCAGGGGCTTCAAGCACCATCCTGACCACATTCTCCGATAGATAAAACTTTTCCGTTATCTTGTTCAATGCAAAATCTCCTCGTAAGCGTTCACTGCAGAGCTCGCAGAGAGCGCAGAGAAACTTATTAATGTAAATATTAAATTTTAAAATGAAAAACGTAAAGTGAAAAAACACCGCTGCATTTCTCATTTTTCTGAGAACTACTCTTTTTTCAATGCCCCGGCTACAATCTCAGCCAGATCCATAACCTTCACTTTATGGTCGGCTTTTTCATCCTTCAGTCCATCTTCAAACATGGTCATACAATAAGGACAGCACACACCGATTATATTGGGGGTTTTCTCCATTGCCTCCCTGACGCGCGCTATATTGATGCGTTCCCCAATATTTTCTTCCATCCACATACGTCCCCCACCGGCGCCACAGCAAAAGGAATTTTCATGATGGTGTTCCATTTCCGCAGGTCTTTTGCCTGTAACCGAAGCGATAACCTCGCGCGGAGCTTCGTAAATCCCGTTATAACGACCAAGATAACAAGGATCGTGATATACCACATTGCCAAGACCATCTGTCCCGTTCAATTTCAGTCTCCCCTCTTTGATCAGCCTGTTGATCAATTCCGCGTAATGTATAACTTCCAGCTCGGCGCCGTACTGGGCATAATCATTCTTCAAGGTACTGTATCCATGAGGACAGTTGACAATGATCTTCTTAACACCCCTTTCCTGAAACATCCTGATATTCTCTCTTGCAATACGATCAAATACGAATTCATTGCCCAGACGACGAACACTATCTCCACAGCACTTCTCATCTTTGCCGAGGATTCCCCAGGAGATACCTGCCGCATCCAATATCCTGGCAACAGACAGAGACACCAGTCTCCCGCGCGAGTCGAATGCGCCGGAGCAACCTACAAAGTATAGGTACTCGGTCTTGCCGGCTTCAAAAGGCCTTGCATCAATTTCGGCACACCACTTGACCCGCTCCGAAGGAGCGATCCCCCACGGGTTGCTGCGCTGTTCTATGTTTTCGAATAGATTAAGCAGCTCTTCCGGGAATCTGGCTTCCATCTCCACCAGGTGCCTGCGCATATCGACAATTTTGGGCACATGTTCAATAAACACCGGGCACACTTCCATGCAGGCCCCGCAAGTGGTGCATGACCATATAGCATCTTCGGATACGCTACCCTCCTGCTCACCACTTATCAAAGGCAGTACGGGTTTTTCACCTTTAATCATCAGCGGACCGTTGGCAAGCAGATT
>JAUWNZ010000301.1 GCA_030612385.1 Pseudomonadota bacterium
TGTTCTAAAAAGCAATGGGCAAAGGTACAGAAGATAAAATCAATTCTTGGAGACGAGTAAGACAGAGAATTGCAGAGGCCAGTGGTTAGTGGTCAGTGGTTAGAGCCCAAATTTCTCATTTCTAATACTGACCACTGACCACTAACCACTGATGTTTATTGAGTTGATACAAATATACTTTACTTTTAGGCAGACTATATGCTAAGTATACTGGCATGATTGATAGACCATTTTGGATAAACCGACTGGAAGAGGCTTGGAAGAGGGTACCGGTTGCCTGGTTGGCCGGTGTCCATCGTGTTGGTAAAACCACACTGATCAAGAGCCTCGGGGAGGATCGTATTTTATATTTGAACTGCGATCTGCCTGTTGTAGAAGATATGGTCGCGCAGCCGGAGATTTTCTTTCGCAATTGCGATCGGCCGATTGTTGTCTTTGACGAAGTGCATCAGCTTCGCGAACCGAGCCGGATTCTGAAGATTGGCGCCGATCAGTTTCCCCATTTGAAAATCGCCGCAACCGGTTCCTCAACTCTGGCGGCCACAAGAAAATTTCAGGACACACTGACAGGAAGAAAACGTAATGTCCGCCTGGCGCCTGTTATATGGGATGAAATTGGTTCCTTTGGAAACGCTTCCATCGAAAAACGGCTTTACCGCGGCGGCCTGCCGCAGGCCCTGCTTGCGCCCCGGAAAGAACCGGAATTTTATCGGGAATGG
Source organism: Pseudomonadota bacterium (assembly GCA_030612385.1). Lineage (GTDB taxonomy): Bacteria > Desulfobacterota > Syntrophia > Syntrophales > JADFWA01 > JAUWNZ01. The sequence continues at coordinate 720 of JAUWNZ010000301.1, forward strand.
ATGGACTCATTTTTTGCGCGGGATATTCAGAAACTATTCGCTTTTCGCAACCCGGAAAAATTTAACTCTTTATTCGAATATATTCTCAGGCAAAGCGGTGGTTTGATAGAAACTTCGAGGGTAGCCGGTGCCATAGGCGTCAGCCGCTCTACCGTCGATACCCACATTCGAGCGCTGGAGGCGACCCATGCTGTGACAATTGTGCGCCCATTCTTCGGAAGCGGACAGAAAGAAATCGTTAAGATGCCGAAGATCTACGCTTTTGACACGGGATTCGTAAGCTTCAGTCGTGGCTGGGATCCCCTTCGACCGGATGATTGCGGAATCTTATGGGAGCATGTTGTTCTTGAATATCTGCAAGCCCATGCCCATAACTATGAGATCAATTATTGGCGCAACAAATCGGGTTTGGAATTGGATTTTGTTATTAGAAGAAACCGTACGGAAGTAGACGCTATTGAATGCAAGTGGAATCCCCGGCAATTTGATGCGGGAGCGCTAAAGGCATTTCGCGCCTTTTATCCCGGCGGTAAAAATTATATCATATGCCCCGATGCCGGACCGGGTTATGAAAGGAGCGTTAATGGTATTAGTGTTTTTGCCGTCAATCCCCGGCAATGGCTCGACAAATTTATCGAGGCTAAGGTTGGCAGTCTCGTAAAAAGTCGGAAAAATACTCTTTTGTCATTCTGAGCGATAGCGAAGAATCTGATATCATTGAGATTCTTCGTCGCTTCGCTCCTCAGAATGACATGGGTGAAGGGCTCCTCAGAATGACACTGCGTGGACTTTTTACGATTTCATCAAGGTTGTATAACCACAAAAATTACGATTTTTTCTATTTGGCAATAGGTTCCCATGAAAATTTCTATAGGGATCTGAAGCGTTATCTGAAATGAAGGTGAACTGGATGACGTAGAGATTGAAAGACCGGTCGGGAAGATGGCGGCATGTAGAAAATTGTATTTGGTATAATTGGAGATAGTTCGCATTTATTCGCAGGGATATAATACAATTCGAGGGAGGTTTGATGGATGAACAGAAAACCTGTTGATATTGCACAAGAATACAAGGCCGTATTGCGGCAAAAGCTGGGGAAACGATTGAAAAAAGTGATCCTTT
>JAUWNZ010000078.1 GCA_030612385.1 Pseudomonadota bacterium
AATAGTTACAAAGGATATGAATGAAACAATTGAGTTGTCCAACAGGTTTGCCCCGGAACACTTACAGTTGATGGTTGAAGATCCCAATCGACTTTTGGGAAAGATAAGAAATGCGGGTGCGGTCTTCCTTGGTTATAACACACCGGAGGCCATGGGAGATTATATTGCCGGACCCAACCATATTCTTCCTACCGGCGGAACTGCAAGATTTTCTTCTCCCCTGGGAGTTTATGACTTTATTAAAAGGACAAATATCATCTCTTTTTCTTTTGAGTCATTACAAAGATACGGTGACAGGGCAGCAAGGTTTGCCGGCATGGAGGGTCTTGACGCCCATGAGAAATCAATAATGGTGAGATTAGCGCCAAAAATCCCTTGACAAATTGAGAGCTTCTACGTAGTTATTCAAGTTTGCAGTTCCAGGGTTCACGGTTCAACGGTTGGTCGTATCCAAGGTGTAGGGTGGATTAAGGAGCGTAAGCGACGAATCCACCGAAGCGATCAGAGTTTTCGGTGGATTCGCTCCGCTTAATCCACCCTACGGACTTCCGTGCAAAACAGTCTGTGTATCGCAAGAGTCGGAGGAACTCCGCATTCATCTCGGAGATGAGCCTTTCTTTCATAGGCTGAACCCTTAACCGTGAACGTGGAACCCATAGATGACCGCTTCTGTAATCCTGTTTAACTGTTTTGTCATTTCTGCGGTCTCTGCGGTGAACGGATACGGCAATTCAATGCGCACTGAGTCTCTCAGGCTGGGACGATAATTGAACGGTTGAGCGGGCGTAATTCAGCGGTAGAATGTCAGCTTCCCAAGCTGGACGTCGTGGGTTCGATTCCCATCGCCCGCTCCAGAAATTTTCCTTGAAGTGGAATTTTTTCTGTGTTATTTATAGCTTAGATCATCATTGTTTGTTTGATGAGTGGGCATGTGCCCACTTTTTTGTTTGTGGCAAGATATGTGTGAGTTATTTCAAATGTATCGTGAAAAGATTTTGAAGTTGGTGGAGCCTGTCGTCGAATCTGAAGATATGGAATTGATCGATGTTGAATGTCTGAAGATGAAATCAGGCTGGCTTGTAAGAATTTACATTGATAAAGAAGGAGGCATTACTCTCGATAACTGTTCTGAGATTAGCAATGAGATTTGCGATCTTCTTGATATACATGAAGCGTCTCCCGGTCTGTACACCCTGGAGGTATCTTCTCCGGGGCTTAACCGCCCCCTTGTGAGAGAAAAGGATTTTATTAAATACCGGGGACATGGGATCAAGGTCAAACTGAGAGATGTTCTGGATGGGAAGAGAAATTTTCGTGGGAAGTTGGTGGATTTACTTGAAGAAGATGGGCGGAAGGTTCTGGTTATTGATGAGGAAGGAAAGATGTATCGCATACCGAAAGAGATTGTGGTCAAAGCTAACCTTGAGTGCGGTATAGAGAAGGCATATGAATAACAAGTGTCCATCCATAAATAGTCTTTTTGCCCAATATCTGCGTTATGCTCAAAAAATAATCCTCGGAATATCAAATATATGCCTGTGGTTATTTTTTTCGCATGCCTTGATCTTGAACAAAAATCCTCAATTCTGGATGGACACTAACTAAGGAGGATTTTTAGATGTCGCCGGAGCTTAAACGTCTGATTGAGCAGACGAGCAGGGATAAGGGTATAGATAAAGAGGTGATTATAGATGTCCTGGAGACAGCCATGTTGACGGCTGCAAGGAAAAAGCTTGGTGCGGATGCGGATGTGGAAGCCAGTTATAATGAAGACGCTGGGGAGATAGAGGTGTTTCAGTTTAAAACCGTTGTGGAGAAATCGCTGGATCACGATACACAGATATCTCTGGAAGACGCGCGAAGGGACATGGATGAAGATGCGGAGCCGGGGGACAGCCTCGGTGTGAAGATAGAGGCAACTACCTTTGGCAGGATCGCGGTTCAAACAGCCAAGCAGATTCTGATGCAGAAGGTAAAAGACGCAGAACGGGACAAAATTTATGAAGAATATAAAGACCGGAAAGGAGAACTGCTCACCGGTTTCGTTCATAGATTTGAGAGTGGGAGCATTATAGTTAATCTTGGCAGGGCCGAAGGAGTGGTTCCTTTAGATGAGCAAATTTTCAGGGAAACGTATAAGAGGGGAGAGAGGATTCGGGCATATATATGCGATGTAAGGAGGATATCCAAGGGTCCCCAGATAATACTTTCCCGTACCCATCCAAGGTTAATCAGGAGACTTTTCGAGGTCGAAGTTCCCGAGATTTCAGAAGGGTTGATTGAGATCGTAAATATATCGAGGGACCCCGGAAACAGGACCAAGATCTCCGTTAGAACAAATGACAGGGATATTGATCCGGTTGGCGCCTGCGTCGGCATGAGAGGCTCGCGTGTGCAGAGTGTAGTTCAGGAGCTGAGAGGGGAAAAGATAGATATTGTTTCGTATTCTGATGACCAGGTAGAATATGTTTGCAATGCCTTGTCTCCGGCCAAGGTTGTAAGGGTCACTATGGATGAGGACGCAAAGTCAATGGAGGTTGTTGTTCCGGATGATCAACTTTCTCTGGCCATAGGGAGAAATGGACAAAATGTAAAATTGGCCGTGAAACTAACTGGATGGAATATCGATGTGAAGAGTGAATCTCTGAAAGCAGAACGGACTGAGAAGGAGTATGAATCATTGATGCAGATTCCTGGTGTGGGCAGGGTTATCGCAGAGCGTCTCTTCAAAGAGGGATTCGAAAATGTTGAAGCCATAGCTTCCGCCGAAGCTGATAAGTTATCCTTAATTTCCGGAATCGGAAAGAAAACGGCATCAACCTGGATCGAGAGAGCGGAAGAAATTGTTGACGAAAGAGATAAAAATGAGGTGGGCTGAGGATTATAACCTTAACCATATCAGGGAGTTTTAGGAATGTCTAAAATGAGAGTTTATGAGTTGGCCAGGGAACTGAATATCAGCAGCAAGGAGTTTGTCCCTCGTTTGGAGAAGCTTGGCATAGCTGTAAAATCTCACTCCAGTTCACTCGAAAGCAGCGATGTTGACAGAATACGTAGAGAATTTGCATCTGGTGAGTCCCATGAGATTGAGGAGAAAAGGGTAAAGTCCACCATTATCAGGAGAAGGGCTGTGCGCCATCCGGTTGAAAAGAAGGTGGCCGCAATACCCGAAGAAGAAGAGAAAAAAGAGGCTGTGGCGGGAGAGAAGGAAGAGGTTAAGGTTCCCGGGGTCAGTAAAGAACCGGAAGAGAAAAAGGTCGCAAAGGAGCAGGCAGAGAAGATTTCTGTAAAGAAGGTTGAAAAAGAGATAGAAGTCGCAGAAAAGGTTGTCCTTCCCAAGGCTTGGAAACCTGCGAAAGTGGTAAAAGAAGAACCTGTTAAAAAAAGAAAACAACCGGTAGCAGTGGTGGTGAAAGAGAAACCGGTGAGGAAGAAGACCTTTGTCGACCATCCTGTTGCTGGTAAGAAGAGGCGCACGCGAAAGGGGAAGTATGAAAAGATTTCCGAGTGGAAAAGGGAGAGAGCAGTAGATGTTGTAAAGATGGGGAAGACGAAGATTACAACTCCTAAAGCAATTAAAAAAAGGATAAAAATGGCAGAAGAGATAAGGGTCGGAGATCTGGCGAAAAAAATGGGCGTTAGGGCGAATGAACTCATGGGCAAGCTTATCTCACTCGGCGTGATAGCGACTATAAACCAGCCTATCGATTGCGATACTGCCACGCTCATTGCGGCTGAATTTGGGTATCAGGTGGAACCTGCCGTCCATGAGTATGAAGAACTTGTCAAAAGGACTGACAGTCCCACAGGAAATCTGAAGCCGAGAGCTCCCGTAGTCACGATAATGGGTCATGTTGATCATGGCAAGACATCTCTTTTAGATACCATAAGGCAAACGAATATTATCGAAGGAGAAACCGGCGGAATTACACAGGCGATAGGCGCCTATCATGTGGATATAAAAGGCAGGGATATTGTGTTTTTAGACACGCCGGGACACGAGGCTTTCACTGCCATGAGGGCCAGAGGGGCTCAGATAACGGATATAGTTGTTCTCGTGGTGGCTGCCGATGACGGTGTCAAGGAGCAAACTGTCGAGGCAATAAACCATTCGCGAGTGGCGGATGTTCCTATCATAGTTGCTATAAATAAGATTGACAAACCTGGAGCTAACATAGAGAGAGTAAAGCATGAGCTTTCTGAGCATGAGCTTCTTCCTGAAGAATGGGGAGGCAGCACGATATTTTCCGAGGTTTCTGCGAAGAAGAAAGTAGGGATAGAGGACCTGTTGGATTTGATACTTCTCCAGGCGGATATCATGGAGCTAAAGGCCGACCCCGATGGGCCCGCCGGCGGCGTTGTAATAGAGGCGAGACTCGACAGGAGCAAGGGGCCGGTAGCCACGGTTCTGATTCAAGGGGGAACACTAAGAAAGGGTGATGCCTTTGTTTCCAGGACGGAATATGGCAGGGTTCGGGCCATGACAAATGACAAAGGGAAGCGAATAAAGGACGCTGGACCCTCCATACCGGTCGAGATCGTAGGGTTTTCAAACGTGCCTCAGGTAAGCGCTGATTTTATTTGTGTCGAGGATGAGAAAAGGGCGCGCAGCATTGGGGAGTACAGGTTGAGAAAAGAGAGAGATAAGGAACTTCCTGTTTCTTCAAAAATTACATTGGATCAACTGTATGAGAAGATAAAAGAAGGGGTAAAAGAACTCAACGTAATTATCAAGGGTGATGTCCAGGGTTCTATAGAGGCGCTGACCGCGGCGCTGGCAAAGCTCAGTACCAGAGATATAAAATTGAAAGTTATCCATAGTTCTACCGGTGCGATAACGGAAACGGATGTAATGTTAGCTTCGGCGTCTGATGCTATTATCGTAGGATTTAAGGTCAGACCCGATGCGAGGGTCTCGGAAATTGCGCAGCTGGAGGGAGTGGATATCGAGCTTTACGATGTCATATACAATGCTATTGCCGACGTTGAAGCGGCAATGGAGGGGCTCCTCGAACCTGTTTACAAGGAAGTGGTTCAGGGACGTGTCGAGGTACGGGAGTTGTTCAGGGCGCCGAAGGTGGGCGTTATCGCCGGCAGCTATGTTACAGATGGCAAAATAGCGAGAAATTCCAGTCTTAAGATAGTGAGAGACGGGGTCGTTATTTGTGACAGTAGGATCTCTTCACTGAAGAGGTTTCAGGAGAATGTTGAGGAGGTTACATCAAATTTCGAATGCGGCATAGTGGTAGAAGGTTTCAATGATATAAAAGTAGGGGATACAATTGAGACTTATGTCAAAGAAGAGGTAGAAAGAAAATTGCAATAAGAGTCTATCATGAAAGAAGTGTTGCAATCAGGCGCTGATGTATAAATGTGATAATTGTTTCATGACAGACCCTAAGTTATGTAAAATGGTAATTGGCGCAGGCATAATAGACGTTTATATTTTTGATAGTAGATCTCTGAAGACAAAGAGAGGAATTCTGCAAAAGACAATAAAAAGGACACAGAATCGATTTAATATATCCATAGCTGAGGTAGGAGAGAACGACAGTTTGAAGAGGGGAAGAATTGGATTTAGTGTGGTGGGAAACGACAGGGGGTACATCAATTCAAAAATAGACAAAATTTTAAATTTTATTGACAGCTTGGAACTTGCGGAGGTGCTGGGTTCAAAAATAGAAATCGTCAGCGTTTCCGATGTCATGGATGAGAGTGATTATCTGAAGGATATGTTTGATCGTATGGGTGACTATGATGGAATTCAAGAGGGCTGACAGAGTGGCCGATCTGTTAAGAACAGAGATTTCAGATATCCTGTTGAAACGGGTGAGAGATCCCAGGATTAAAAATGTGACCATCACCGGTGTGAAAGTGACCGAAGATCTTCGCTCGGCAAAGGTTTTTTTTTCCCAGTTGGGGTGTGATGCCTGTAGCGAAGAGGCCCTGATTGGTGTTCGGAAGGCCACCGGTTTTTTGAAGAGAGAGCTTGGAAGGAGATTGCGGCTTCGCTATATGCCCGCAATAAACTTTGTTTATGACAAATCGTTTGAATACGGGAGTAGAATAGACGCTCTGTTGGAAAAGGTAAAGAAAGATAATTCTGAGGTCAAAGGTCAGGATTAAAAGGTCAAAGTGGGTGGCATGGACAAACTTGTTTGTCCGTGAAAGGTCAAGATTAGAAAACGATTAACCCTGAACGGTGAACTCTAAACCTGTGAACGCT
>JAUWNZ010000197.1 GCA_030612385.1 Pseudomonadota bacterium
ATTTTTTGCCCTGCAGAATCCCGCCTCCAACATTGCGAAACCCGGCTGCATGAACATGACAAGAAAAGCGCAAACAAGTATCCACACATAATTCAGAGGAGCCTGGGGGTTATCCTCCAAGGCTTGAGCCCCCGTTGGATCCCCTGCAAAAGCCAGTGTTGAAAAACAAAAAAGTATCAAAATTAACAAACACAACCACCGTAAATGTTTAATCATCTTTTTTCTCCTTTCGTCCGTAATCCCAGGAGGCTGTCCGAGAACCCTTCAAAAGCGTTTCTGTCATTCTGAGCGAAGCGAAGAATCTTCTAAATACAATTTAGTGAAAATTTGAGATTCTTCGGCTAACACCTCAGAATGACATTGTCGGACAGCTTCCCAATGGACAACGAATATTTGTATTGTTGTAGCTTGACTTCCCGGAAAGCAGTCAGACCTTAATCATCAAAATACATGCCAGAATTATTTTTTTGCGTAACTATTTGAATTTTCGATATATATTTGAAGAAAGAGAAGAGGTTGCCACCGACATAAGGACATTTATGTAGGGAAACTAAGGGTAAGATACAATTATGTAGCTTGCGTGGGCCTTCCGTGGTAGGATTGATTGGGCATGAGGTTTTTGAATAGTTACATAGAAACATGTATACTGCTTTCTGGAATTAATATATAATATTTTTTTATAGATTAATATTTGTTGTTAAAAGTTACGATAGGAAAAGAAGTTAATGAACAAGAATTTGATTATTGTTGGAGGCGGTGCGGGTGGGCCTTCGTCTGCCGCAGAGGCAAAAAGAGGAGATCCATCCATGAACGTGACTATTATTGAACAGGGTGAATACGTCTCCTATGCGGCCTGACCTATGCCCTATTACATCGGTGATGTAATTCAGGACGAAAAGAGAATGATTGCCAGGACACCGGAACAGTTTGAGAAAACCGGCGTACATGTGAAACTGAATACCCGCCTTGATGAGATTGATACAGAAAAAGGGGTAGTTTGGTTATCGAGTAATGAAACAATGCCTTATGATACGCTGGTCATGGGGACGGGGTCGAATGTATTTTTGCCGGACATCCCAGGTCTCGATCTGAGAGGTGTTTTTAAACTGAAGAATTTGAGAGATGCAATCCGGATCAAAGCTTACATTAAGGAAGAAAGTTGCCGGAAAGCGATCATTTTAGGGGCGGGTTTTACCGCTATGGAAATGAGTGAGACCTTCAGAAATCTCGGTCTTGAAACTAAAATTGTCTACAGAGGTGCGCTGCCCGTCAAAAAATGGGACCCTGAGTTTTCGAAGATGATTCTTGAAGAAATCAATGATAATCAGGTTTGCTTTATTCCACACAGGACACCGGTGGCCATTGAAAAAGGCGGCGCTGAATCACCACTTCGTTTAATTACTGATAATGGGGAGATGGAGGCAGATATTATCTTATGTGCCCTCGGTGTGAGACCGAACATAAAACTGGCTGAAGAAATCGGTCTTCAATTGGGGGAATCGGGCGCCATTAAGGTGAATTTCTCGCAACAAACTTCCCGTAAAGAGGTTTACGCCGTCGGTGATTGTTGTGAAGTATTTCATCGTGTAAGCAGAGATTGGGTATATATTCCTATGGGAGATGTTGCCAACAAACAGGGACGCGTCGCCGGTCGTAATATCGGGAATCATCCAATGACGTTTCCGGGCATTGTCGGCGCTCAGTCTCTCAAGATATTCGGCCTTGAGGTTGCTGCTACAGGTATTGATGAAAGAGAAGCCGTTAGGCATGATTATCATCCCGTGAGTACGATTATATCGGGGTCTCCTGTCGCCCGATCCATGAACAGGGGGCAGAAGCTTGTGCTGATGCTTATTGCGGATAAGTATTCCGGAAAACTTTTAGGCGCCCAGGCTGTCGGTCATGGCGGAGCGGTAAGCAGGATAAATACTCTATCTGCCTGTCTATGGTCGGGTATGGATATTGACGAGATCGGTTACATTGACCTGGCCTATTCTCCGCCTTTTGGCGGTGCATGGGATCCCATTCAGATTGCAGCCCAGTCTTTGAGAAGAAAGCTGTAACTGCTTAGGTGGATAGACTGAAGGCTGAAGACTGTTAGGAAAAGCGGGAAGAGCTGAAAGCTCAAAGCGGGCGGGTGGCATGGACAAACTCGTTTGTCCGTGCGTAACTATACTCAACACGGCCACAGATTACGCTTTTTGAGCCGGTCAAAATTGCACAGTATATGTAGCGGAAGGCTTTAGCCTTCCATGTATCGGCACGTAGCACGTAGCACGCAGCGGAAAGCTTTAGCCTCCCATTAAAAGAAAATGGGAACTAAAGGTCTCCGCTACACGGATTCATTAAAGGGCATGAAGGTCGGAGTTAAAGGGGTAGTTTTTTTCGTGTACTTTATGGTGAAAAAATACGACAGAAAAATCTCAAATTATGGCCGATTACAGTATACTCAGGCTGTGGGCGCCCCACCGGGCATGAAAGTTTTTTCACAAAACTGTCAATCTTGAGGAGGAAATTTCCTGATGAAAGATTATAAGAAGGTTGTTCTGGCCTATTCAGGGGGACTGGACACTTCGGTCATTTTAGGGTGGCTGATTGAAACCTACAACTGTGAAGTGATTGCCTTTGCAGCCGATGTCGGCCAGAAGGAAGAGCTCGATGGTCTTGAAGAAAAGGCTCTCGGCACGGGGGCTGCCAGTGTATATATTGAGGATTTGCAGGAAGAGTTTGTGAGAGATTTCGTATTCCCGGCTCTTAGGGCCAATGCAATATATGAAGGCTCATACCTGTTGGGGACCTCACTGGCAAGGCCCCTCATAGCAAAGAGGCAGATCGAGATTGCTGAAAAAGAGGGGGCGGATGCAGTATGCCACGGAGCTACGGGCAAGGGTAACGATCAGGTAAGATTTGAACTGACATACATGGCCATCAATCCGGACATAAAGATCATAGCTACATGGAGGGATGATAACTGGAATTTAGATTCGAGGGAATCGATGATTGATTATGCCGATAAACATAATATCCCTATTGGAGTTACAAAGAAAAAACCGTACAGCGAAGACAGAAACCTTCTGCATATCTCTCATGAAGGAGGGATTCTGGAAGATCCATGGGTCGAGCCTACAGGTGATATATTTGTCATGACTACATCTCCGGAGGAGGCCCCTGACGTTCCAACATACGTGGAGATAGATTTTGAGAAGGGAAATCCGGTTGCCGTTGATGGAGTGAAGATGAGGCCGGCGGAACTCCTCGACCATTTAAACAGATTGGCGGGCGCCAATGGCATCGGCAGGGTGGATATGGTTGAAAACCGTTTCGTGGGGATGAAATCAAGAGGAATCTATGAAACTCCGGGGGGCACCGTTCTGTGGAC
>JAUWNZ010000307.1 GCA_030612385.1 Pseudomonadota bacterium
GAGCTCACGCCGAAGCCTGTCAACTCGTAAATTCGTTTCATCTCTCCCAAATTTCTAATTTCTAATTTCAAGCCGTGAATGGCTAAGATTCACAATCACTTTTACATACCGGAGTTTGCCCCTATTTATTGAGCTATTACGATATTTCTGTGTTTTTTCGAGGTAAGGTGGTGGGAGATTTTAAGGCAGACTTGATTGTAAACGAAAAAGTAATCGTTGAACTAAAAGCGGTTAGTACCCTTAACCCTGCACATGAAGCTCAATTAATCAATTACTTGAAGGCAACAAATATTGAAGTTGGCCTATTATTAAATTTTGGCAAAAAACCAGAGTTCAAAAGATTTATATATGATAATAAAAGAAAAAATATCAGTAATGATCGGCGTATATCTGTGGCTGAATAGTTACTCTCCGGGATAGATATTCGGGTCGATATTTATCCGGATCGGCTTGAGATCGAAAGTCCCGGCAAGCTTCCAAATACGCTTTCACTGGAATCTATCAGGCTCGGGGCAAAATATTATCGGAATCAGATTCTTGTCCAATATCTTAAAGAGTCTGGTTTTATGGATCTGCACAGTTTGGGAATACCTGTCAAGATACTGAAACTATGCGCTGAGTATACCGGCAGAGAGCCTGATCTGGACGAATCGGATAACAGCTTTAAGGTAATACTTTATCCAAAGAGAAAGGCAACTGTTGGCAAGGTTGAAGAGGAGATACTTGAACTGTTGCGAACAAGCGGTAGGCCGATGAAACCTAAATTCCCGCCAAAATTATAACAAGGATCGTGCAAAAACGTTATAGATCAAGGCTAAAGGCATTTTTTGCTTGACTTTTCTGCCCATTCATTGGTATAATTACACCAATGAATGTGGTGTTTATATGTCGCTTGTCTATGTGATGAAGACGTTGACCAAGGTTAAATATTCTGGGAAGTACGGTCATATCCTCACAGAGTTGACCAAGGCACAGCGGGATATTCTCAAAGCCTTGGACATCCAACTCCTTGGCATGGCATAGGTATAATTTTTTCGGGAAATTAGGATACAACCCATGGGATGGCCATGCCTATTTATGGGATATGGATGTCCACGCCCAGTAAAACCCAACCCATCGAAATAACGACCTACGTAACAACCCTGGTATTGGAAGCGTATGATCTGAACAGGAAATCGCAACTATGGAAGACCACTACTAAACTAACAGTATACAAGCCTGATTTACGTTCTATACTTCCGTTTATGGTTGCCGCTTCAAGCGATTATTTTGGAATAAATACCGAGAAACAAATAAATGTCACAATTCGGGAGGATGATCCCAGAGTCCTGAATGTCAGAAAATAACCAAAAGAAAAGGGGGCAGATTTAATTTTATCGCTAACAAATCAATCAACCCGACCGGAACATCGGTCTGCGAAAAACCGGTCAGCCGAGGCCAGCGGGTTATTTCGGGCGTTGGGAATTGAAAGGAACATACGATGCGAATCATAGCAATCATTCTGAATGTGTTACTGCTCATCGGTATGGGCTTCGTTCTTGCCGATGAAGGCATTCCCACACCTGACGACGACTACTTCATCCTGCTCCTGCTGATGATCGCCACTCCGATCTTCACAATTGCGACGCTCTTCTTCTCAAAATCGGAATCATTGATCTCCCTGTACTTCAGGCGCAAGGCGGCAGAAGAACGGAGGCGCATCGCAGAAATCGAGAGCACCAGAGATTCCCAACCACCACCTGAACGCGACAAGTG
>JAUWNZ010000157.1 GCA_030612385.1 Pseudomonadota bacterium
AAAAAGTCCAACTTCTGCGTTCCGCTGCATCCTTCGTCACTGCGGCGTACAGTAAGTACGCCTCATTCCTCAGGATTTGCGCGCCTTGAATTTGGAGCTTTTTACTTTGCCGTCTAATTTTGACTTTTTACGTGTCCATCAAAATTGGGTTTTCTTTCGCTGCTCAAAATATATTTCCGAAGCTTCATACAATTTTGGTATGGTTATGCAAAGCTCTCAATTAGAATTGCCGGCCGGTGTTTTTCCCTTGAATAATCCCGGTTGATACTATAAATAGTGCCTGAACGAAAACCTCTCTTTTTGTCATTTCGACCGAAGGGAGAAATCTTTAAACTCACGTATGTTCAGTGCCATAAGATTTCTCGCTCTGCTCGAAATGACAACTTTGGATAGTTTTCGTTCAGGCACTAAATAGCAAGTTTCAGTAAAAACAAAGGATTAGAGAGTATGCGAACTCAAAGCCATATTGTCGGCGCTAAATAAGAAGGCTATCAGCCAAATAGGAGTTGAACTGTTTTTAAGTGAGAAAGATTGTAGATGAAATGAAGTTCCTGACCGATCCTGTCTTCAAGGCAGTCATCGAGAAGATCGGACAGGGAGATGATAAATTGAAGATTAGAGGCCTTTCCGGCTCAGCTCAGGCCTTCTTTTTATCAGCCCTTTCCGAAACTATAAAGAGGCCTCTGATCGTAGTTACTCCCACCGCAAAAGAAGCAGACAGAATATGCCGGGATGCTTCCTTCTTCCTCCCCGGCGACGAGGCTGCTCTTTATCCTCCGTGGAAGATAATGTCGACCGGTATCTTTTCCTACGAAAAGGATGTGGAATGGGAAAGGGCAGACGCTCTCTTCAGACTGGTTTCGGGCAAACCTGCCGTATTTGTCATCCCGCTTGGCGCCCTTCTTCAAAAAGTTATTCCAAGACATATTTTTCAGGATTATATCGAGACCATCTCCATCGGGGATATCCTGGAGAGGGATAGTCTTATCGGAAAATTAGATGAAGGGGGCTACAGAAGGGTATCCCTGATCGGAGAGAAGGGGGAGTTCAGCGTAAGAGGTCATGTAATGGATGTTTTTCCCCCGGTTTCGGCGGCGCCTTACAGGATGGTCTTTATGGGGGATGAATTGGAATCGATCAGGGTCTTTGATGCGGTTTCGCAAAGGTCCACAGTGGAAACCGACGAGTTCATTCTCACCCCCGCAAGAGAGCTCATTCTGTCAGGAGACGCGCGTCGACAGGCCATGGCCAACCTGAAGAAGAGGGCGGGTGAATTAGGCATTCCCACGACGACACGGAATCGCATCGGCGAAATGATTGAAAGCGATGCCGCCTCGATCAACCCGCTGCTTTTCCCTCTCTTCTATGAAACTCTCGATACTGTTTTTGATTATGTTCCAGGGAACAGTGTTATAATCTTCGACGACTTTGCCGCCATAGGACAATCTGAAGAAAAAATAATAAATAATCTGGACAGTCTCCTGCTCAAGGCTGAAAGAGAAGACAAATTCTATCTCGAAAGGGAATCTTTTCACACATCGCCGGCGGACATCTCTAAATGCTTCAAGGATTTTCAGAAGATATATATTGAAAGTCTGGATATCGGCATGGATGATGAGAAGAGCTGTGACACAGTCAGGTTTGATATGGAAACCGTTGCCGGTTTGAAAGGTAAAGCAACTGAAGGAAGCGAGGAGGATGGTCTTTTATCCCCTATTGTGGAAAGGATCAGAGAGTGGATGGACGACGGAAATCTCGTATCTTTTCTATGCGGCGGAGGAGAAGAGATTCAAAGAATATCCCACCTGCTCGAGGGATATTCCCTTCCCGTCACCACGGCAAGCACCCCCATACTGTCCGATCTCGCCCGGCACAATGGCACAGGAAAGCTTGTCTTAAGGGAGGGTAAGATAACCGGGGGGTTTAGTTTCCCGACTCTGAGAATCGTTGTTATCAGCGAGGAAGAAATTTTCGGCAAAAAGACAGGAAAAAAGAGAAGATCAAAGTCGATCAGAGAGGGATATTTTCTTAAATCATTCGGTGAGTTAAAGGAAGGTGACTTCGTCGTCCATACGGATCAAGGCATAGGTAAATACGTAGGGCTTGAAAAGCTGTCAGTCGGAAAGATCGAAAATGATTTCCTCCTTGTCGGGTACATGGGAGGCGATAAGCTCTATATCCCCGTCAACCGCCTGGATCAGATCCAGAGATATATAGGCCCTGACGGTTATGCCCCGAAAATGGATAAATTGGGTGGTTGCTCCTGGGACAGGGTCAAAAAGAGGGTGAAGGAATCTGTGAGGGAAGTTGCGGAAGAGCTTGTCTCTATCTATGCTGCCAGGGAGGTAATGGAGGGATATGGATTTTCTCAAACCGGTAGATATTATGATGAGTTTTCTTCCTCCTTTGAGTATGATGAGACGCCGGATCAGGCAAAGGCTATCGAGGATGTCAACCTTGATATGAGTGATCCAAGGCCGATGGACAGGCTGATATGTGGAGATGCCGGATTCGGCAAGACCGAGGTGGCGCTGCGGGCCTCTTTCAGGACTGCAATGGACGGGAAACAGGTAGCTATCCTGGTTCCCACGACGATCCTGGCAGAGCAGCATTATCAGACTTTTGCCGGGAGATTTGAAAAATATCCCATCCGCGTCGAGGTTCTGAACCGGTTTAAGACCAGGGCGGAGCAAAAGGAGATTGTGGAGGCGATAAACAGAGGACTGGTGGATATTGTGATCGGCACCCACCGCATTTTGCAGAAAGATGTTGCTTTTAAAAACCTGGGACTCGTTGTGATAGATGAGGAACACCGTTTCGGTGTCAGTCACAAAGAAAAGCTGAAGAAGTTGTGCGCCCTCGTCGATGTGCTCACTCTGACGGCAACCCCCATACCGAGAACGCTCCATCTGTCGCTTGTGGGGATGCGCGATCTATCGATTATCAATACGCCTCCCGAGGATCGGCTCTCTATAAGAACATACATCCTCGAATTTGATGAGGACGCGATAAGAAACGCAATCCGACAGGAGATTGAGAAAGGGGGACAGGTCTTCTTTCTCCATGACAGGGTACACTCGATATACACCATGGCGCGATTTGTGGAAGGGCTGGTTCCTGAGGCCAGGGTTGGTGTGGCTCATGGTCGGATGAAAAGCAGGGAACTTGAGAATGTCATGGTCAAATACCTCCGCCGGGAATACAATGTCCTCGTTTGCACGACGATTATAGGGTCGGGGATCGATATCCCGACGGCGAATACCATAATTATAAATCATGCGGAGAGGTTGGGGCTTTCTCAGTTGTACCAGCTCAGGGGAAGGGTGGGAAGGTCGACGGAGGAGGCATACGCATATCTCTTGATTCCACAGGGGGCAATGCTCTCAAAGGATGCCAGGAAGAGGCTCAGTGTGATCAAGGAGTTTTCCGAGCCCGGTTCAGGTTTCAGGATTGCCTCCCACGACATGGAGATAAGGGGAGCGGGGAATCTCCTCGGAACGTCGCAATCGGGCCCTGTCTCCGCTGTGGGCTATGAGCTTTATACAGAGCTGATGGAAAGGACAATTAAGGAACTTAAGGGGGAAAAGATTCCCGAAGCGGAGATAACGCCGGAGATTCTCCTTGGACTCCCTGCCTTCATTCCGGACGACTATATTACAGACATGCACAGCAGGCTTGTAACTTATAAAAGGGTATCCATGGCTGCAACGGATGAGGAACTCGATGAGATCAGAGAGGAGCTTTTCGATTGCTATGGATTTATCGTCCCCCAGGTGGAAAATCTTCTGGAGATTATCAGCGTCAGAAATCTGTTGAAGAGTATTTCAGGCAAGAAGATGGAGTATGATGGGGAAAACCTGTCCATCTCTTTTAGCGAGAAGAGTCCCATTAATCCGGAAAAGATAATTGAGCTTTCACGCAAAAAGACAAGCAAGATAAGATTTACACCCGATTTCAGGCTCTATATTCCTATACCGTCTCTTGATGGCGATGAGGTCTTAAGACATGCCAAGGGTCTGCTTA
>JAUWNZ010000129.1 GCA_030612385.1 Pseudomonadota bacterium
AGGGGAGATGAAAGAGGCGGTTTCTCTTATAAATGGGAGGGCTCTAATCGAGGCCTCCGGAAATGTAACGTTATCCAGGGTAAGGGAGATTGCCGAGACTGGAGTGGATCTTATATCCGTGGGAGCGCTTACCCATTCGGCTCCCGCATCAGACATATCCCTGCGTGTGGCGTAATCCCCCTCACCCTGACCCTCTCCCACCCGGGGAGAGGGAATTTAATTGATTGAAACCATTAAAAAATCTCCCTCACCCTTGAGGGGGAGGGTTGGGGTGGGGGTGAAGAGCCCAGTTTATTGAGATATTAGCTCCCCGCTTTCCCCGTATATGGCCTTACTGCTGGATGGGTGGCAGGAATCCCGTCCTGCTTCCCGATATTGCCTCCACCTGAATGGCGAAGTCGTCAAAGTAAATCGGATTGGACGTATTGCCAAAAGTATGCAGGGCAATCTCCGGGCGGTCAAAAGGATCGCTTTCCGGAGTTAGCAGGGCATCTGTTCTTATTATGGCGTTTTCCTCTTTTGTGCCTGAGCCACCCAATCTTGTAACAGAGCTATCCACATCGGAGTTCCACTGCACCAGGGTCAAATAGTCATTACCTGCCGCCCAGTCACCGACATCATCGACGGGCCAGTGAACAGCCCGGCCGCTTTCCGTTACACGTGGATTATTGTCCCTGTTATTGTTCAATGGGTCAGCATCAAAAGGTGGGTGTTCACTCTCATCACCATAATATACCCGTATGAAATTTGTCTTTGTCCACGGGTCTGGCGGCGCTACTTTCGCCCTGGCACATACCTGCCCGTAGACCAGCAGATCATCGTTAAGCTGTATAGACATACCATCTTCAAGTTGTACATTGGAGAGCGTCAGGGTTCCGGCTGCATTCCCGCCGGCCCAGCTACCGGATGTCAGAATTGGGGTTCCATTTACACGCGCCGTTCCAATCTTTGTTGCGCCGCGCATAATGGTAATAGTATCCCCGTAGAGAAGTGGTTCCGGTGGCGCACCCGGCGCTTGTGTAAATGACAGGGGATAGGCCTCGATGACACGAACCTGGAGATTGGACCAGTCTTTAAGCTTCTTGCCGCTGACTACACGGTCACTATTTTTCAGTTCCTTATATGCCAGCCAGTGGTAACCATCCCCTGTTTTTTGCCAGAGGATAATGGCAGGGTTCGAATTAAGAGAGGGAGGCTTTAATCCCGGAGGGATATCATCTTTTTTGCTCCCCTTCAGATACGAGATTCCGTAGTTATTGTCTTCACTTTCTCTAAAGCTTATCCCGGCCATGTAATAAGAAGACTGTTTGGCAACCTTTATCTTGGTCTGCAAGTCATAGCTGAGGAGATAGCCTGCTCCTTCCCAAACATCTCTCAAATCTATACTTGCCGCCGCCCAGTTGAAGTCAATGGAACTTTTATGTCCCTCCGTAGATGTGACGTGCAATGCGCCGCCGGCAACTTCATGGCCGCCAATCTCCCCTTCACCGCCGGCAAATGACTCCGGCAAGTCTTCACCCTCAAACCGCTCATGAAATCTGACCTTTTCGGTAGGTGTTTTTTCCGGAATGGGAATATGATAGAGGATCTCCCGTCTTGTTTCCAGATCGTCGCCGGAATCAACGATGCCCGTGGATTTCAGCTTAATGAATTTGTCAAGCATGATATCGTTTGTGTTATCGACTGTGACACTGAAGGCGCCGTCCGGATCATTAGCGGGAACGATCCCCTCTAACCGGTTTCCGTCCCGCTTTTTGTAAGACCAGCAGGACCATTTCGTGGACGACTCATAAATCCTGAAACTGCCGTTTAGAACGGGGAAGGCATTCGCGGATCCGGAACCTTCAAGAGTAATAACATTACTTGAATCGGTCACCGTCTGCGGGCCATTGGGATGGCTGACGGAATAGACTGTTGCTCCGTTATCAATGGGCCACAGGGTTCCGCCGGTCAGAGTGAAAGTCACATTTGAATCGCTCCGGGTTGCGCTGCTGTAGTGACAGACTTCCCCTTCTACCTTCAAGTAACCGGAAGAGAGAGACAGCTCAGGCGGAAAACCACCTTTAACTTCCGTGTTGAGCGTTGTGCTTCCGACTGGATGATCTGTTGTGGTTTTATAGTGATAAGGGTAAATCTCGATTTCAAAGCAGCCATCATCATTGGCCAGGGTAAACGTTCTGCCATGAAGAGATTCGAGTTTGTCATCCTTCGCGCTTTCACTGCCGGAGTTCCTGTATTCAACGGCGGCGTATCGGTAGCCTGATTCTGCAAGATAATATGCCCTCATTGAACTGTTCCCGCCGATCTGGCTGAAGGTTGAGGTTGTGAAGAGAGAAAGCATCGCGGTGCCAAGTGCGGCGAATATCACGATAGTGACGATCAGCCCGATCAGGATGTTTCCTGTCTGGCCCGCGATTAAGCTGCGAGATTTAGCTCTCGAATATTTAAGAGCATGGCGTGTAAGAAAAGGGAGAATGATGAGAGGAATTCTGTTTTTCATCAGTTCGCCTCTCCGAAGCTGATTCCAGGGGCGCCGGTATTTCTGGGGATTACCGTGGTGGAAAAAGCGATATCAGCGCTGCCGTCTGAACGTGTCAGGTCAAGATCGATCTTGACGGCATCAAGCGACCGGATATCATCCGTGCCCGCCACCCAATTACCAGTTTCCTTGTAATAGGTTAGCGTGAAGCTGCTCACGCGATCTACAAGATCATCACCCCCCGACGCAGCGGCGCCTGCGGAAATTTTGATCACATCATCATTCGGGTCAAGATATATGGTTTGTGTGATCACGCCGCCGCCATCCGGTCTTTCATAGGTGATGCGGGATGCATCCGCAGTTGTAACATCGGTCAGCTCCATCAGTTCACGGCTTATCCGGGGCACAGCCATCCTGGCCTTCTGGCTGATGACGGCGTTGTCTCTCGCGAACACATACCCATTGATCCCCGTGACGATTGCCATACCGGCTACAGCCGTCATGATCCCTACTATTATGAGAGATACAATGACCTCAATAAGGGTAAAGCCCGATTCTCTGTAACTATTCAGCCACCGATCTACACTGATTATCACTGATATTTTTTCTTTTATTATCATATACAAATCTTTTGAACTCTGGTTTTCCGCCAAAATTCAATAATAAGCCAACTTCAATATTTGTTGCCTTCAAGTAGTTGATTACAGGACAATATATAAGGCGTTTTCATAGACAGATTCCAGAAATCCATCACCAGGCTCATTATAGACTTCATAAAAACTTCCAAGAATAATATTTGTGATTTCTTTGTATTTAAACCTGTCTGCGTTCATCTGTGTGAATCTGTGGCTGAATAGTTACGTTTTTTTAACTCGAAACTCAAAACCCGAAACCGTGCCTTTCGTTCAGGCACTATTTACCCCGCGGCAACAAAACCCTGCAGGTTGTCCCCTTCCCTTCTTCACTCTCAATCAGGAACGTTCCCCTGTGACTCTCAACAATCCTGTTTACAATAGCCAGTCCAAGGCCTGTGCCCTTCTCCCTGGTCGTAAAGAACGGCTCCGATACCTTTGTCCGGTTCTCTTTCTTTATCCCGCAGCCGGTGTCGCTTATCTGTATCTCAAGATATTCAACACCGGCCGGTCCGGTCTCTATCCTCAGTCTGCCGCCGTCCGGCATAGATTGAACCGCATTTACGATCAGGTTCCAGATTATCTGCCTTATCTCCGTCCTGCTTCCATAAACGCTTGTCTGATCACACGAATTGCTGATTATCTCGATATCTTCATGCCAGTCAGGAACATAACGAACAGACTCAAGGACATCATCGATAACGGCTTTAATGTTAACATTCTCGTGACTAACCTGGCCCGGCCTTGCCAGGAGAAGAAAATCTCTCATAAAGCTTTCAAGCTGGGCCTTCCCCCTGAGGATGATCCGCATGAGCTTTTTGTCTGTCCCGCTCAGATTAAGATCTCTGCTCAACATCTGTATCGGCCCACCGATCGACGCGAGAGGATTTCTCATTTCATGGGCGAGTCCCGCCGCCATCTCGCCGATAAGGGCAAGCCTCTTGTTTTTTTCAGCCTGACGCTCCATCTCTTTAATATCTGTTAAGTTCTGAAAAATCAGTATATTGCCTATTTTCTTTTCACCGCCATCCATTAGTGGGGAAGCAGAACAACCCAGTATCTTATCCGAAACGGTCACTTCAAGCCTGCTTCTATCGCTACCCTGTCCCTCCTTATCCTTCACTCTATTCAGCATGTCGTAAAAGCCCTGGGAAAAATCGCCGATCTTTCCATTTATAACTTCGGAATGTGAAAGGCCGGTGATCTCTTCCGCTGCCCTGTTAAAAGATTTTATATATCCCTGGAGATCAACCGTTAATATCCCCGTATCTACAGACTCGATTATACTCCTGTGTAACAGGTCGAGTTGATCAAAGGCGCTCTCTTTTTCCGCAAGGAGCACCCT